>JADHNQ010000019.1 GCA_016779425.1 Pseudomonadales bacterium
GACCCTTTACGGCTTCTGCCAACGCTTTGCATTGGGCTTCATCGGGTGTTTGAAAAACCGCGTGTTGGGCGCGCAGGCGCTCCGCGAGCTTTTGCAGGTGCGGTGAATCTGGCCTAGCCTGGCGGCTGTGCACAATGACTGAAACGCCCGCCGCCTTAAACTGCCTGATCATATTTGCGGCCATTTGCAGCAATTCAGACTGCGACGGACCGGGCAATTCGTATAGCCATACCTCTCGCGTTTTCACAATGCGCTTAGATTGCAGGGCCGCAATATCCATTGAAGCCAAATACTCGTTGAGTCGCTCCAACAATGCGTCGCTGCTTTTTGGCATCCTTCTAATGGAAACCTTTGAGTCGCTGAATCCTGACACCTGATTAATCTCAGCCAGCATCGTGCGCGTGTAGTGGGCCAATAGATTTTCATGCCGGGCTGACGCTATGACGACATTACCAGCGTGGGCGAGTGCTGCCTGACACCGCAGGAGGGTTTGCGCATCTTCTTCACTGAAGCACAGAGCAGCATTGATGGTCGGTTCTTCCTTTAGCGGGATCATCGTTTCTTTCCTTCACGTTCCGTTAATTTGTTCATTGATCAAGCCTTGGTATTCGCCGGCTTTGGTTGGCGCCGACCGCCCTCATCGAATATCAGGTCATCGGGCACCTGGGGTTTAGGTTTGGCGAGTCGTTGACCACCCGGGGTCACTGAATTCAGTCCATAGACGTAGGCAATCACTTGGGCGACGGCGTGGAATAGACCCGACGGTATGTACATACCCACATCGCAGGTGAAATACAGAGCACGAGCCAACAAAGGAGCCTCAAAGATCTCCACAGCGTTGTCGTTGGCACTCTCGCGGATACGCTTGGCCATGAAGTTTTTGCCCTTGGCCACCACCCGAGGGGCTTCCTCTTTATCCATTTCATAGACGAGTGCCACCGCAAAGTGCTGCGGGTTGGTAATCACGACATCTGCACCGGGCACGTCATCCAGCTGGCGCTGCTGAGCCATTTCACGCTGCTTGGCACGAATACGCTGTTTGACCTCTGGCTGACCCTCGACCTCTTTCATCTCGTCCTTGATTTCTTGCTTGGTCATTTTGAGCTTTTTGATGAACTCGTAGCGCTGATAGGGCACATCAATCATCGCGATAACAACAAGCGCGACGGTCGCCACCAAGGCACCCAACAGAACGGTTTCAACGCTCTCAGCAATGGCTAAGTTGATAGGTCTGTTGCCAATTTTTAGGATTGAGTCGAAATTCAGGTAGAGGAAGCCGCCACCAATAGCGGCAACCAGGGAGAACTTTGCTAGGGCTTTGCCGAGCTCTACCAACGCCTTGAGGCCAAAAATTCGGCTCATGCCCTTGATCGGATTCAGCTTGCTGGCTTTTGGCGCGAAAGCTTTGGCAGAAAACACGAAGCCGCCCAGTGCGGTGGCTGAACCGATCGCGGCAACAATGGCGAGGGCGAACACGGGTATGACGGTTACAAAGCTGTCCAAAGTGAGGATCGACAACCGATTCAGCGCTAGGTTTTCTTCAAAGGCATAGTTGGCGGGAATCGTCAGCGCTTCGGTGAACGTATCGACAAAGCGCGGCCCCATCCAAAATCCGCCCAGGTACAGGCTCGCTATCACGGTGCAGGTAACTGCCGCTATCGTCATATCCTGTGAGCGCAGCACCTGGCCATCTTCCTTGGCTTTCTCCAGGCGCCGCGCGGTGGGTTCTTCTGTTTTGTCGTCTTGTGATTCTTCAGCCATTACAAGCCCAACATATTTTCATTGAGTGTTTGAAAGGCCTGAAACCACAGACCTTCCATCTTGCTGATAATAGTCACCATGCTCAGTAGCACCATGCCGAACCCAATGGGAATCAGCGCGGGAAAGCCCACGGCAAACACGTTAAGACTGGGAGATGCTCGAGAGATAACGCCCAAACAGCCATTGATCATCAGCAGACCCAGCATGATGGGCAGGACCATGATGATGGCGCCGATAAATACTTGAGAGGAAAAGGCGATAAAGCCCGATATTGCCTCGGTGCTGAGCAGTCCGCTGCCCACGGGAATGGCGACAAAGCTCTGCACCAGGATACTGATCGCCACGAGATGACCGCCCAGGCTTAAAAATACCAGCAGGCCGATGATCAAGAGAAATTGCGACAGCGTCGGCACGTTACCTAAATTTGGATCCATCATGTTCGCCATGCCCAGACCCATGCTGGAAGATACCGCGTGCCCACTGACGACGATTGCCGCGCTGACAATTTGCAGCGTAAAGCCCATCAGGGCGCCAACGGTTACCTCATTGAAGAGACCGTATATGGCGGAGACGCTGAACGGATCGACCTGAGGAATATCGATAAAGGGATAGATCATCCAGGTCAAAACAAAGCCCGTGACAATGCGCACGCGCAGGTTAAGCGCGCGCTGGGAAAATATGGGCGCCGTAATCATCAATGCGGTAATACGCACAAATGGCCAGACAAAGGTCTGGAACATCTCGACAATTTCAGCAACAAAAAACGTCATGACACTACAGGGTGATCGTTCTGACACGTTCGAAAATGTCGTTGAAATATTCAGCCAGCACGGCGATCTGCCACTCGCCGAAAATGACCAGCGAAAGCACCATAACCGCCAGCTTTGGAATGAAGCTGAGGGTCATTTCTTGTATTGAGGTTGCCGCCTGAATAATGCCCACAAGCAAACCTGAGATGAGCGCCGCAGCCAAAATGGGCGCTGCCACCAAGATAGTCACTTTAAGGGAGTCCAGGGCGATATCCATGACGAGTGAAGTATCCATATCGCCCCCTAGGTCATGTACGTGGCGACGAGCGAGCCGGTAACCAGGCCCCAGCCGTCTACCAGCACGAACAACAGCAGCTTGAATGGCATAGAAATCATCATGGGCGACAACATCATCATGCCCATGGACATAAGGACGCTCGCCACTACCAAGTCAATGATGATGAAGGGTATGTAAATCAAGAAACCAATGGTGAAAGCGGTCTTCAGTTCCGAGGTGATAAAGGCGGGCACTAGGACCGTCAAGGGTAGATCAGCGACGTCGTCTACGGGGTCGGTTTCAGACATCTCCATGAACAGAACCATGTCTTTTTCACGAGTCTGACCCAACATAAATTGCTGCAGGGGAATGCGCGCACGGTCTAGTCCTTCTTCAAAGGTGATTTCCTCGTTTTGTACCGGCTCCAGCGCGTCATCGTAGATGCTCTGCAAAATAGGATTCATAATGAAGAGGGTGAGAAACAGAGCGATTCCGATCAGTACCTGATTGGGCGGCGTTTGCGCCGTTCCCATGGCCTGTCTGAGCAATGACAGCACGATAATGATGCGAGTGAAGGAGGTCATGAGAATCAATATGGAGGGCAGCAGGCTCAACAGAGTCATCACAATGATGAGCTGTAGCGACAAACTGTACTCTGTGCCGCCGTCATTTCCTTCCAGCACCTTCAACGCTGGGATGCCCTCAGCAAAACCTGTCTGAGGCAACAGGCAGCAAAGCCCGGTAATTACCAGAGCCATCAGCGTTCGTGCGCTAGGATTTGTGCAGCTTTGTTTCATGCGACCTTTCATTCAGTCAGACAGGGTTCAGTAACCCTGGGATTAATCGTTTCACATCACATGAGAAGCAAAGTGCGTGCCACTTTATTTTAGTAACAATTTCAGTGGGTTAGGGGGATATGGCGGCTTTTTGCCGCTACTGGCCTGAATTTGACCCTTTGCCGGTTGTTTTTGTCGGTTTCTCGACAGCGGTTTTCAGCTGGGGCTTTTTGGAGTCGCTTTTGAGCACGATTTCACTACCATGCGAACTGTCTACCAATAAGTAACTGCAATAGGGCTCGCCTTTGTACAAAAACACTTGGGGCACGAAGACATTGGCGCGGTGCGTAACCGCAGTGATGCAGCATGGCAGGACCTATTGGCTGCGCGAGTGCTCGGCTGCCCTGCTGATACTTGTCGCAACGATGAGTATTGCTGCGACAACTGACCCTCTACCCGGCAACAATCCGCCCACTGACGCGGCCTCGTCAGCGGAAGTCGCTGGGGCAGCAGAAGCGGAAGGGACGGCGCAAAGCGAAGAACCCATCGTGGTCGACCTCGACATACCGCCGGGTCTTGCAGAATTTCTGGATGAGAGGTATCCCGAACAATCCCCCGCTGAAAGGACAGCCGAGAACGCCGCTTACGAAACCAACCAAGCTGCAACCGACACAGCGCCAAACACCTCCCCAGCGTCACCGAATATCGGTCCGGCAGGGAATAATGAAAACGCTGAGGCACCGGCGACAGGTTCCTCTGGAGCGGTGGCGGTCAATGCAGACAGCGCCGCTGGCGCACCCCAGTTGCCGAGCCAAGCCTCCCAGAACCCGAATTCGGCGCCGATTCCACAGCTGCCTCCAGAATCCACCCAAGAGTCCGTTGGCGAGGAGGCCCTAAGCGAAGAGACCCCAAGCGAAGAGGCCTTTAGCGGGGGGGCCTTTAGCGGGGGGGCCTTAGAGTCCGATGCAGCCGTCTCCGCAAACGCGCAGTCCCCGTCTCCAATGAATTTGCCCAGTTTGCCAACTTCGGAACCGGCAACGGTGGCTGGAGAGGACAGCATCGACGATCCGATGACCGCGTTGCCCTTTGCGGGTTGCTTCACCGCTGCTGCGGATAAGTACCAAATCGAAGAGGCATTGCTCATGGGTATCGCCATTGTTGAGAGCAGCATGGATCCCGACGCAATCTCCAGCTCTGATGCCCTAGGTCTGATGCAAATCAAATGGCCGATCACCGCAAACCACTTGGGCATTACCGATCGACGGGCGCTGTTTGATCCTTGTACAAATATCGATGCCGGCGCCCGTTACCTACGCGAGCTGCTCGACGACCTGGTCGGGTTTTCGCCAGAGCCGCGTCGCAGGCTCGCGCTCGCCAGTTATCGTTTAGGCCCGAACGGCTTCGATCCAAATGTCCCGCTGCCCGCCAACGCGCAAGACTACATAGAAAAAGTAACGGTTCAGGAACGCCTGCTAAGCGCTCCGACCCAAGAAAGGATTGCCACGACAGCGGGGCCAGTCCTGCCTTGCTTAGTACAGAATCTGCGTGGATTAGCGATGACGACTCATGACCCGGCCCAAAGAAGTATCCAGGTCGGCCAGTGGCTTGACGCCAGGGGCGAAGGCTGTAGCGCCTTGGCATTGATTCAAATTCGCAACAATCTACCGGTTTGGCTGGGAACAGCGTTAACTCCAGAGCGCGCAACCCAGGTCACAGACCTGCTGGAGCAAGTGATCAACGCCACAGCCAGCGTGGACACGCGACCCTCTCGATCACGGCCACAATAGCGCCCTTCTTCTTTGGGTAGATTATTGAGGTTTTTTAGGCTGCATGAGCCGACGAAGTTGGCCGGCAAACGATCCATGGGATGGCTCTGGGCCTGTATCGACCGAAGTCATACCGTTGGAGTCTTCTTGATCAGCGCTGGTGGTCTTATCGATTTCTTGATTGTCGAGCAGGGTAATCTGCTGCGCGGCCACCCCCAGAAGTAAGCGCTTACCCTCGTATTCGACCACGTCGAGGCGATGTTTGGGCCCCAGACGAAGGGAGTTCACAACACGCAGGTTCTTGCCCTGCATAGCACCCATGCCGATACCGCGAGTGCGCACAAACCAGAGGGTTGCAAGCAACAGGCCCAAGACAAAAATGAAGCTGAGAACCGCCGAGAGTAGCGGTGATATATCCATCAATTAAGCTGGCTTCACGCGCTCAAGCGGCGCAACGATATCAGTGACGCTGATGCCGAGCTTGTCGCCTACCGAGACGATCTCGCCCTTGGCAATAACGGTGTCGTTAATTTTCACTTCCATGGGTTCACCCACCCCTCGATCCAGCTCCAGCACGCTACCCTGGGATAAACGCATAAGATCTCTAAGCTTAAGAGTCGTGGTGCCCACCTCGACCGAAAGCGTGATCGGAATCGCGCGAATCACATCTTGATTGATATTGCTTTCACCTGACTGGTCGGCAGCTTTTTCTGTGGGTTGTTCCGGCTGCTGTTCAGCGTTCTGCCCGTTATCTTCCGTTTCGCTCATGACTCTTCCTCTGACATTACGCTTTCAACGATTTGCACCGCGATTTGGTTTCCCCGACTGCCGACCTCAACATTGAAAACTGGAAACCCGTTAACCGAAAACTCGGCGTGCTCTGGCGGACGTATGGGGAACCAATCGCCCACTTTCATGTTTGACAGTTCATCCACCGATATGGAGAGCTCTACGGCCTTCACCACACCCTCGACGGGTACTTCTTCTATGCTGTCTAACAAATCCGCGCTCCAGCGCGCGTCGGATTCAGCATCGCTACCGCTGGTGGTGATTCGGGTGCTCAACACTTCGCGCACCTGTTTTAGGTTGGCATAGGGATAGACCACATCGACGAAGCCGAGGTCCTCACCATCACCCTGAGTTTCGAAACGGTTCATGATCACCATCTCGTCATCTGCTGCAATGTTGGCAAAGACCGCACTGATTTCAGATGACGACAGCGAGCACTCGACTTGCATGAAGGGCGCCCAAGCCTCTGCCAACGAGTTAAAAATAACGCCGCGTATCTTATTGATCACCGCGTTTTCCGTAGGCGTAAAAATACGACCCGCAGGCACTGACGTCAGGGATTTGGGCGAACCGCCAAACCAATTGTCTAGGCAGCTGAACACCACTTGGGAATGAATGACGATCAAGCACTCACCGCGTAGCGGATCGATCTTGGTGACGTTTACCGCCAAGGGTGGGGCGGTGCTTGCGACGTAATCCGCGTAGCGAATGATTTCCGTCCTGCCGGGCTGGAGTCTTGCGTTGTAGCGCAGCTCTTCCAACAGGCCAATGCGCATAAAGCGATGAAGGCGGTCGTTAATTTGCTCGATAGCGGTGACGTTGACTCCAACACTGGTGTCTTGGCGCGTTAGGTCATAATTGCCCGTTGCCACCCCAACGTTGTAGCCCTCGCCGCCTAAATCACCCGCGGACACCATTTCTTCGATGGCGGCGAGCTCTTCCTCGGTCAGCAGCTTGTCGTTTTCTTCGGCCATATTGCAGTTTTCTATATTTGCCAGTTCACGTCCTGCAGACGCCCTATGCTACTGAACTACGAAACCGATGAAATATACCGATTCGATTGCCGCAAAATTATAGTTTTCGAATTGTTCAAGAGTCTCGTTCATGATCAGAGCCAGCTCCTCCTGCAAGTCACGACGGAAATTCTCTTCCCGCAGCTCTGCCTCGCTGACGAGCCGCAATCGATCCAGCACAGCGGAACGGATGGCAAATTCATGCTCGTCGACTTTTGTGGTGACTTTTTCGCCATAGTAAGTCATCACCGCAAGAGTAACTTGCATCACCTTGCGAGAACCGACGATATTGGCAACAAAAGGCTGCGGGAAGTCCTTATAGGTCGGCTTAAATTTTTCTTCCTCGACCACATCCTTCGACACTGTCTCAGGCATTTGCATCGCATCAGTGCCTTCGATCTCTGCTTCAAGCTCGGCGATTGCCTCTTCTGCCGCATCGGCTTCTTTCTCATCGAAAAAACCGGTAAAAAACAGCGCGCCAAGGGCAGATCCAACCGCCACCAGCAGAACGATGAGAACGATCAAGATGATCTTGATCAACCCGCCCTTCGAGGGTGATTCTTCTTCTACCTCAGCCATTGTTAACTCCTGCTAGACGTTGCTAAGTTTAAACAAAAACGTTCAAGCCATCCCGAAGAATGTTACCGCTTGCCAGTTGCTGTTCTGACGGAATCAGCTCTTCTGCCATCAGATCCATAGATAGCTCTAATTCCTGGGAATTTTCCCGTTTCGCTCGACGATCATTACCGTCGCTGAGCTCGATATTTACCCCGGCGCCTTCGCCGACCAACGCTTCAAGCGATTGTCGCAGACGCGGCATGGAATCACCCAAGAGTTGACGGACATTAGCATCATTTGCGGCGATCTGGCCTTCAATACCGCGATCACCAACCTGCAGCTCGATTCCCACAGGGCCTAGGGCCGACGGGTTGAGGTTTAGCTTCACCGTCCAATTACCCTCTTTTACCGCCAAGGCTAGTTTCTGCGCTAGCACTTCGCCAAAGCGCTGGGCCCAAACCTGATAGGGCTGCAGGCGCGATTGCATTTGCGCTGGGTCGGAAGACAGCAACGCATCGGCCAAACTCACCGGCGCATTGCCCACAGGGGCCTGTATCAAGGTACTGCCCGCATTCTGCATGGGTTGCGCGCTCGGGTTTCCTTGGGGCTGGGACTGAGACTGGGACTGTTGATTGGACGAACCTTGTTCCATCAAAGGCTCCGCGCCGGCAATTGCTCGGTCCCCAAGGCCTTCATTTTGACCAGACAATATGGCCGATAGCGTTGACTTCGCTTGGGCAAGATCTGGGTTTGTGCCCTCGTTAGCCTGCTTCATTTGCTGTAACAGCTCGGTTTGCCGTATTTGACCTGTCTGCGCAAGAGCGTCGGAGGTTTTGGCCATCATCTCATCCGGCTCGGGTTTCACACGGGCTGCCTTGGTGTCCAGCATGGCTGGCATATCGCCAGACAAATTGGCCTGCTGCATAAAGCGCTGACGAGCATCCAGCGAACTGTGCGGTGCTGCTGCGTCGATTAACGCCGATGCTTGAATGTCCGAAGCCGCTTGGGTTCTCGCGGATGCGGGAATTCCTGCGACTTCACTTGGTTTGACTGTTTCGCCGGTGCTGACCAATCCCTGCAGCAGACTCCCTGTCGGTGTTATCGGCGCAGTGGCTGCCGTAGGTAATGCGTCTAGCGGCTTTAAGTCAGGCATCAACCCGCCTTGGGCCCGTGCAAACTGGCTCAAACTCTCCTCGCTCACTTTAGGATTTGCCGTGGTCAAGATCACCCTACCAACCTGCAGGGCACGAGAGTGAATAGACAATTCGGGCAATGGATTGCCGTTTGTCGCAACGCCTGGCAGATCAACCGGCGCTTGAGAGTCCGCTTCCGATTGGTTCGGCGAGGCGTCCGCATCAACTTCAGATATTGTCGACGCCGCGGTGTCCGCCTCGGTAGCTGGCTGCTTCGCGATCTGCGCCTTAGCCTGCTCTTTGGCTAAAATGCCATTAAATTCAGCACCTTGAGGGGAATCTTGGCCAGTATTAGCGGGCGCGTCAGTGCCAGCGTCTACGGCTTTCGGCGACGCGTTTACGATAAATGACAGAAAATTTTCAGACATTTCACTGGCTGCTGGGTTACAAATTTGCTTAGGGAAAAGCAATTACCGTGCCAGTGTCGCGCCGAGTGATGGGATCTGCCATCGTGCACTGCACACAGGCATGAGATACGAGCAATTTTAACTGCCGGGATTGCTGCGGGTTTTCGCCACATAGCGCTGTGCGCTCAGCATGTCGGCTTCTTTTTGCTCTTTACGGGCGGTGGTGTGTTTTAGCTGTTCCCGAGCCCGGGCCGCTAAGGTTTCAAATTTGACGCGTTGATTATTTAGGTCACGAAAGCGGGCGGCAATCGAGTGTTGCTGGCGCTGTAGCTCCGCCATTTGATCAGTGATTGCTTGAGTCGTTCGATCCAGTTGACCCATAAAGCGCCGCAAGTGCGTTGATTGCTGCAAATCACCAAGTGCGTGCTCGGCAGTTTTGAGCTGTTCTATGTACCCCAGCTTCATGTAGCGGATTTTCTCCTGCTCCGCACAAAGATCACTGTGCTGGGTGCGAACCTGCACAAGCGCTTTTTGTACCTCGCCCGCTTCCTTACCCACGCCATCGGCCATGGTCTGCCAGCGCTCGATGGAGGCTTGTAGCGCGCTAGACACGGATACTCTCACGCAGCTGCGCTATGGCATCTTCGAAGGTCACCAGTTCGTCCATGGGTTGGCGCAAAAACTCCTCCATTACGTTGCGCAAGGCGATCGCGCGATCCAGGTCAGGATTGGTACCCATCTCATAGGCGCCGACTTGAATCAGGTCTACATTCTGCTGGTATAGCGTCCAGAGTCTGCGAAACAAATTGGCCGAATTCAAATCATCAATGTCGGCAATAGCTGGCATCAGGCGCGAAATAGAGCCGGCCAGATCAATGGCTGGATAGTGCGCGGCGTCGGCCAGTGCCCGGCTAAGCACGACCTGCCCGTCAAGTGACGCTCTCGCCAAGTCCACCACGGGATCCTGCAAATCGTCACCTTCAGCAAGCAGGGTATACAGGGCCGTAATACTGCCTTGACCAGCGCTACCCGTCCCCGTGCGCTCAATCAGGTTGGGCAGCAAACTAAATACCGACGGAGGATAGCCCTTGGATGTCGGCGGCTCACCAATTGCCAAACCAATCTCACGCTGCGCGTGGGCGACTCTGGTCATACTGTCCACGAGTAGCAGCACATCCTTGCCTTGAGCGCGAAAGTACTCTGCATAAAGGTGTGCCAGATTGGTCGCACGAATACGCAACAAGGGAGAGTTATCAGCGGGAGCCGCGACCACGACGGCGTGTCCCATGCCTTCGGGTCCCAATATTTGCTCAATAAATTCTTTGACCTCGCGGCCACGCTCGCCGATCAGGCCGATAACCACCACGTCGGCTGAGGTGAACTTGGTCAACATACCCAGCAGGACGCTTTTGCCAACGCCAGAGCCTGCGATCAGCCCAAGACGTTGTCCACAGCCTACGGTCAGCATGGCGTTGATCGCTTTTACTCCCACATCGAGAATGCGATCAATTGGCTTACGCTGCATAGGATTGATTGGCTTGCCCTGAAGACTTTGGCGTTGGGCCGTTCGGATCGGCGAAAGACCATCAAGCGGCTCACCCAGGGCATCGACAACGCGACCGAGCAGATGGTCGCCAACCATGGCCGTATCCGCATCGGACACAAGAAAGACTTTGGCGCCCGCATGCAGGCCTGATGCTTCCCAAAGCGGCATCATGAAAATGGTACCGCTGCCAAAGCCCACTACCTGAGCATCAACATACTGGGATCGGTCAGATGGATCCAACACGTCGCGCTGGCCAGATTTCAAAATTCGACAGATTGCGCCAACAGTGGCGGTTAGCCCTCGCGCCTCAATAGTGAGACCAACAATTCGAGTCAATATGCCATATGTCCGAGGCTCCGGAGCCTGCAGATGATCAATTGCGTGGGTGACGTGGCTTTGAAAACTAGCAACTTGCGGATTGAGCCCTGCCATCAATCCTCATCCTCGTCGGGAGGGCGCTGAAAAAATATGTCGTCCACTTCAGAGTAATCGCCCTGAATGATGGCACCTTGGTCATCGAACTCGCCAGCAAACCAATCATCCTCCTCGTTAGCAGGTATGACCTCTGTCGTGTCCGCTTCTGCGGCGTCCTCGGACTGGGCTTGTGCCCCTGCTTGCAAGACGCTTTTGGATTCGTGATTCTCGGACGGTATGTCAGTGAGCAATTGCTCTGCAAGCTGCTCAACGCGGTGATCGATTAGGTCGACAATACTGGTGTCCTGAACCGCCAGCCGTACGGACCCGGGCTGCAGTGCGTCGTCGCGACGCAGCGCGTAGGTGGCAAACACCGCCTCAAGCTCGGGCTGCTGCAGACGCTCATACCAGTCGTGCGAGACATAGATGATGACCTCACCCATTTGCATGGGATCGACTTGCGACAGTGACTCTTCGATAAATCCCGTCACGGACGCATCGCTCAACGTCAGCTCGCGGCGCGCAATTTGCTCCGCCAGTGCTAACGCGAGTTTTTTCAGCGGATCAAATAAGTCTTGGTGCGCAATTAAGTGATTTCGTGCTTCGTTGACCAACTCGCCAACCATGTCGCCCAGCTCCATCGCACGTGCTGCATTGCTGGACTCGCTTTCCATTTCGAGCATCTGCTTGGCCTCAAGCTGGCCCTGGGCCTGGCCTTCCGAAAAAGCTTGTGCCTTGGCACGCTCGACTTCTGTCTTTTGCTCGGCGCCTAGATCCTCAAGCCTTTGCTCGAGCTGCGCAATGCGATCTAAGTCTGCCTGCCGCGATGGTTCTGCCAGTTCAGGCTCGCGGGGCTCTGTGTCTCCTGCCGGCTCTTTGACTTGATCAGCGGCGTTTTGCGGCATACGGCCGGTTTCGGGATCCAGCGCAACACCTAGCGCCTTCGCACCGACAACGCCAATGAAGCCGTCAGATTCGCTAAAGCTTGGATTTGCCAGCTCCTTTGAATTCAAAAACGCTTGGCGCTCGCGGGCAGCTTTTAGCACCGGGTTCGTGACAAATTTTGGCCCTTGGCTAACGTTAGACAAAACCGCCACCGTCAGCTGACGCCAGAATAATCTCGCCGGCATCCTGCAGTTTACGAGCCTGGCGAATAATGTCGCGCTGGGCATCTTCGGCATCGGTTACGCGTACCATGCCCATCTGTTCCATTTCGTCCAAGAACATAGCGCCTGCACGCTGAGACATATTGGCCATGAACTTCTCGACCACGGGTTCTGGCGCCGCCTTGAGGGCGTAAGCCATCTGCTCTTGCTCCAGCGTGCGCATAAGAATTTGGATACTGCGATTGTCCAGATCCACCAAGTTCTCAAAGTCAAACATGTTGTCCTGAATGCGCATGGCAAGATCTTCATCTTCGCCGGATATGTCTTTCATTACAGAAGTTTCAACATCCAGTTTGGTCTTGCCCATAATGTTGGCCGCCGCTTTCACACCACCCACTGCTGCGGATGAAGTGGTCGACGTCGCGAACTGTTTCGCCATCACGGATTCGAGTTCCGCCATGGCATTGGGCTGCACGGTATCCAGCAATGCGACCCGGCGAATCACCTGAGGACGGATAGCAGGCGGCAAAAAGGTTAGGACGTCCGCAGCGGTCTCATCCTCTAATACAGACAAGATAATGGCGATGACCTGCGGGTGCTCGTCGGAAATCATGTCGCAGATTGCCCGTGGGGTCATCCAGGACAGAATCTCCAGACCCTTGCTTGATGAGCTTGGGAGAATACGGCTAAGCACCGATGAGGCGCGCTCTGGGCCTAGTGCTCGGTTCAGAACTGTTTCGATGTAATCGGGTGAGCCAAGCCCCAAATTGGTTTGTTTCTTGAGTTCGCCAATGAAATCGTCGAGCACTTTGTCCACCGCCTCTTGGCTGACGTCATTAACGCCGACCATGGCGGTGCCTAAAGATTGGACTTCTCTCGGGTTGAGGTAGCCAACAATTTCCGAAGCCATCTGCTCACCGAGTAGCAGCATGAGTAGGGCTGCGCGCTCTGTGGTTTTTAACGACTCCATCTCAAGCGCCAACTCTGGCGACATGGTTCCGTCAATATCTTGGTCTGCGTTTACTTCAGCCATGCTAATCGTCCGATAATGTTGGTTTAGGTCTCAATGAGGCGCTTAATACTGTTTGCTACCCGGCCAGGATCGTCTGCGGCCAACATACGCAGCACGGCAACCTTGTCATCATAGCTATTCGCGGTATCCAGCATATCCAGCGGGATTGACGATCTCTTGGGCGCAAGCTTTGCCTTTATCTCTTCTAGGGTCTCACCTTCGCCAAGTTTGATCATCTGTAGGTCTTGATCCGAAAGCTCTCCGTCCAAGGACGCCAGTGGTATATCCAGTCCATCGTCTTCAGGCATGTTCGCTCGAATGATCGGTCGCGCAACAAAGATCAAGATCAGCAGGATCAATATCAAGCTCGAACCATACTTGATCAAATCAACAATACTGCTGTCTTCCCACCAACGCACATCTGGCACCACGTCTACTGGGATCGCAAAGCTCGAAGGCACTACAGCAACTGTGTCACCACGTCCTTCGCTGAAGCCGACAACGCCTTTGACAACCTCGGTAAGGCGCTCCAACTCTTCTGCGCTAATGCCACCGGGCTCGCCTTCGGCTGGTGCTACGTAGGCGTCCTGGTTAATGACAACGGCGACAGAGACCCGGTCGATGGTACCCACCTGCTGCTTAACATAGCGGATTTCTCGATCGAGCTCGTAGTTCCGCGTAGTCGATGAGCTAGAAACATTGGAGCCTGTTCCGTCTCCATTTGCCGGTAAATTACCTGATGCAACAAAATCTGGTGAATTAGGCGCCTGATTGGAAAAGCTACCCGGCAAGCCGGCAGCATCAAGAGCCGCTTCCTGCTCAAAGTCTAGGGATTCGGAACGGGTACGGGGACCCAAGCCGGCTTTGTCAAATTCTTCGTAAGTTGTCTCCACCTCTGTGAAATCCAGCGTCACGTCTACTTCTGAGCGCACATTACCCAGACCTACAATGGTGGCCAGAATTTGCTCAATACGCCGGTTGTAGGACATTTCCAGAGAACGTTTGTGTTCTGCTTGGGCCGTCGTCAGCGTCATGGCGTTTTCACCCTCGGTATCTGTAAGCAGTGAGCCGGTATTGTCGACAACGGACACATTTTCGGCGGGCAGGTAAGGCACGCTTGATGACACCAGATGCACGATGGCGCGAATTTGCGACTGTGTGACCACTCGGCCGGGATGGGGCATCACGACAACAGACGCCTTTGCAGGCACCTGATTTCTCACAAAAACACTTTGTTGGGGCTCTGCCAAATGCACGCGTGCACCGCGGATGGTGGCAATTTCGGTAATAGATGACGCTAATTCGGTCTCCATGGCTGCACGATAGCTGACCTGCTCCATAAAGCGGCTGGTGGTCATGGAGCCTTGCTCGAGTAAATTTTCAAATCCGCCGGCGGTAGCGCTGCGCGGAATATCTTGAGACGCCAACAAAATTCTCGCCTCGTGATAACGCTCATCCGCGATCTGCAAGGAACCGGTGCTGACGTCTATGCGTGGCGCAAAGCCCGCGGCGTCCAGCGCATCCTTGGCCTCCTGCCGGTCTGCCTCTGACATACCGGGATAAACCGAGCGATAGGTTGGCGCGGACGCCCAAAGATAAAAAAGCACGCAAATAGCCAGCCCGATCGTACCGATAATGTAGGGCAGAACGCGCTGTACGTCCGGGTTATTCAGAAAGGAAAGAGGACCGGTATCGTTGTCAATATCGTCCATACGGTCGAACCCGTCATTTTCCGCTAACGCACCTGGCGTGTTTGTCGTCGCTGGCGTCGCCGTCCGAGCAGCCACCTGGCCACCTGTTGTCGGTGCCAGAGCCTGTTGGTTCGCGTCTAGTGTTGCTTCTGCCATGGGATTCTCTTTAGTTCGCTCTCACGATCAATATCGGATCATTAAACCGGCATATTCTTTATGTCTTCGTAGGCTTTGAGCAGTTTGTTACGTACCTGCAATGTTGCCTCGAAGCCGATCGATGCTTTTTGCATAGAAAGCACCACGTCTGTTAGCGGAATGTCTTCACCCCGCTCATACGCATTCTTTAAATCTGCACTGGCCTGCTGAGCGTCATTCACGTTGTGAAAGGCATCAGACATATAGGTTGCAAAGTTGCCCTTGCTAGGCGCCTCAGCTCGGGTCGTGGGACCCACGCCAGCGGTATCGCTATTGATGAGCTCCGCACGATTGCTGGGTTCGCCCTGGTGCGCTCGAATTTGACTGAGCAGATCGGCGACCTGCGCCTGATAATGGGTGTTCACGCTTGACATAACTTAGGCCGACCGTCGCTTAGGAATTTGAATACCGCGCTCACGCATGCGCGCAATTTTGTAGCGCAGAGTGCGCTGGCTGATGCCGAGCATGTCAGCTGCCTCTTGGCGGGTGCGCGTGTTTTTAATCGTGTCCACGATGATGCGGAACTCGTTGGCGTCCATGGCCCCTTGCAGCCCCGTGGTGCTATCCGACGTCTCTTCCGGCAGGCTTTCGAAGCCATTCTGAGCAGCCATATGCGCACTGAATGGGTTGGTCGGCGCACCTTGCGTATCTCGCCATCGATCACGCTGACCGCGACCACTGTCGAGTGGGTGTACATTATTTGCCCCGCCTTGCATGGCGCTTGAGGCGCCGGCATAACTCGGAGTGTGCGTCGGATTCATCAGACTGGCGGGCATACCCGAGGGTTCGCCGATATAGAGCTCGTGATCCGCTGGCTCATCAAATACCAGATGATTCGCTGAAATAACGCCATCACCGCTCAGTACAATTGCCCTTTGCACCACGTTCTCTAGCTCACGCACGTTACCCGGCCAGCTGTAGGCCAACAGTTTGGCAGATGCCTCTGGTGACAGCTGCAGCGTCCGGTCTTCACGACCGTGCTTTACCAGGAAGTAGTTCGCCAGGGGTAGGATATCGTCCAACCGCGAGGACAAACCCGGAACGTTGATACGAAATGTGCTCACGCGGAAATAAAGATCCTCGCGAAAATACCCAGCGCGTATACCCGCCCGTAGATCGCGGTTAGTCGCCGCAATGATGCGTACATCTACGTGCTGCGTTTCTGAACTGCCCACGGGCAGTACTTCTTTTTCTTGAACAGCTCGAAGCAGCTTCGCCTGAAGCGGCAGCGTCAATTCGCCAATCTCATCCAAAAACAAGGTGCCGCCCTGGGCTTGGGAGAAAAAACCCTCGGTGCTTCGCGTTGCGCCCGTAAATGCTCCCTTGGCGTGGCCAAATAGAAGGCTTTCGGCCAAGGCCTCGGGCAACGCCGCACAGTTCACCGGCACAAAGGGGCCATCTCGTCGCGGTGAAAAGTCATGCGTTAACCGGGCCAAGACCTCCTTGCCCGAACCCGTAGGTCCGTTCATCAGCGCAGTGACCTCTGCCGCGCCAACTCGCTCTACCAGCGCTAGCAGGTGCTGGCTGGTTTCATCCACAAATACATAAGAATCGTTTTTAAGAAGACGCAGCTTGGCAAGACCGGCAATTTTCTCCCATTTGGACTGCTGACCTGCGCCGTCGGCGATGACATCGTCAACACCACACTTAATGGCTTCCACCGTGCTATCCAAATCTGCAGGATCGACCCGCAGCACGAGATAGATTTTCGCGCCGTAATGCTGTTTAAGCGTGCGGATCATTTCGATATCGGGCAGCTCGCGCCGGTGCATGCACAGTACGCAGGGCCCGAAGCCATTGCTTTTAACGTAGCGTGCAACTTCCGTTGCGCCCATGGATCGAGGACGAAAACCGGCACGGGTCAAAATGCCCGACACGTTTGCATCCATTGGCGACGATTCGTCCCATATCAGATCAATCGGGTGTTCTTGGTACATAGTCTTCACATCACGTTGTTTCTTCGATGCAGACTAGAAAGCAAAAGCTGTGCCAGATTTTTTATGCTTTAAAAACAGAAGGTTACAACGCAATGGCGATTTTTTGCCACCCTAACCATCAGACTTTGCCGGTGGGGTGGCCAGGGTTGTCGTGTTTTTGACAACCGTCAATTAAACAAGGGGCAGAAGCGGTACCCCTAGCTATGGGGTCGGATGCTTGTCGGAGATTTTTTTACCGAGAGACTGATGCCTCGTACACGTCGCACATTACCTGTAGAGGGTTAGGCTGCATCCATCTTTAGGTTGTACTTTTTGATGCGCTCAATCAGCGTCGTGCGCTGCATGCGCAGCAGCTTCGCGCAGCGCGAGACGTTACCGTCGCTTTCTCTTAGCGCCCGTTCAATAAGGTCTTGCTCAATTTCGCTGAGCATGCCCTTGAGCGATTGTCCTCGTTGCCGGAAATCTTCAAACCCCTGGGCATGCATGATAATGGACTCAACATCGTTTTCCGGCGCAAGGGAAGACTCCCCAAAAGGCTCATCGCTAAAAACGTCAAACAAAGATGCTTGCTCATCCGATGGCTCTTCGCAGACCAGTTCAGCCATTCCCGCCGGCAGCATTGATGGCGCGACATGGTTCATTTGCAGGGTCTGACCGGGGTACAGCACCGTCAGACGGTGAACCATATTTGACAGTTCCCGCACGTTTCCCGGCCAGTCATAGCGTTGCATGACCGATAGAAAGCCTTCAGAAAATTCGATGGCTGGCGAATCCGCTGACGCAAAATGCTTGGCAAAGTGACGGATCAGTGCCGGCACCTCATCCCGTCGGCTGCGTAAGGGCTGCACCTGGAGGGGGACGACGTTCAGGCGGTAATACAGGTCTGCGCGAAAGTGCCCGGCCTTGATTTCGTCTTCGAGCACGCGGTGGGTGGCGGCGACGACGCGTATATCGACACTTTTGGGCTGATTAGACCCCACAGGCAGCACCATCTTCTCCTGCAGCACGCGCAGCAGCTTGACCTGCATGGACATTGGCATATCACCAATTTCATCCAAAAACAGCGTGCCGCCATCTGCCGCCGTAACCTTGCCCTCGCGATCGGCAATGGCCCCGGTAAACGAGCCCTTTTTGTGTCCAAAGAGCTCGCTCTCCATCAGCTCGGCGGGAATGGCCCCGCAATTCACCGCCACGAAGGCTTGACCCG
>JADHNQ010000020.1 GCA_016779425.1 Pseudomonadales bacterium
TCTATCTGCTCTGCGGGCATTAGGATCATGTGCTGGCTGGGTTTGCTATCGCCAGCCTCGACTAGGCTGCCGCCCAAAATCCAGTTCGCGTTTTGGGTACCCGATCCCCACTGCCAGCGACCGCTGACCGTGACATCTCATTGCTTACCGACGCCTTGCCCGCAGGTGCGAATACACCCGCAATCATCGTATTGGGATGATTGAAGATTGCTCGCGCTGTGTCCTCGGGAATGCTACCCAAGGTCGATCCACTTGTGGCTGCGATAAAGGCTACCCAGCCGCAGGCCGCATTGCCTTGCGCCAAACGCTCGAAAATCTGGGCACTGACAAGAGGGGATGCCTCCAGTCCTCCCAAATACCGAGGCACGAAGAGTCGATAAAAGCCTGCATGCGCCATGGCATCACTGGCTTCTTGGGCAAGCTTGCGTGCCAGATCAAACTCTGCGGCTCGGCCCGAAAACTCATCGCTTAAGCGTCGAGCATGGCTGAGCAGCTGGTCGTCGGTAAAGTCTGTTTGAGGTTGGGTCATGGTGTGATCCAATGATTTATGGCTATCGCTAGGCCGCTGAGCCTAGCCAATAGCCCGTCAATTGAATGCCTACGAGCAGGAATCCTCCCATCATAATGAACCAGTTAGCAACCGCCGCCTGGAAGGCGAAGGCCGAGCGACGCTGCCAACCAAAAACGGCAAGAACGATCACAGACAGCGCCATCAGCTGGCCAAATTCAACGCCAAGGTTGAAGGCCAGAAGGTTCATCAATAGCCCCTCATCAGAGAGCGATATTTGCTGTAGCTTGGTGGCCAGCCCAAGGCCATGACAAAGCCCAAAGACGAAGACAGCGGCTCGCGTGTTGATGCCAAAGTACCAGTTACGCTGCTGCGCAAGGTTCTCAAGGGCCTTATACACCACGGACAAGCCAATGATGGCATCGACCAGATAGGGGTTAGCACTGGTCTGTAGCATGACGCCTAAAATCAGCGTCAGACTATGACCTAGGGCGAAGAGGCTTACGTAGATAGCGACATCGCGGAATCCCCGCAAGAAAAAAACAACGCCTGCTAGGAACAGCAGGTGATCGAGGCCAGTCACCATATGTTTGGCGCCGAGATAGAGATAGGGCCAAAAAACGACGCCAGATTGAGCCTGAAGAAAAGCGGCATCACTGGTGTCGACGTTGTGCGCAGTGGCTTGACCGCTAAAACTCAGGATTAGGATAAGAAGCCCAAAAAGAAGGAGGTTGGTCCGGGTGCTGGGATTTAGACCAGACATCAAAGTCGTTGATTGAACTCGATCATGTTACCGCTCGGGTCATGGGTGAAAAACTGGCGACAAACATTCGGGATTTCACGCACATCCGAGGGCGCGAGGCCCTGCAGAGATAGAGTCGCGTGGACTTCGTCAGCGTCAGCTACTGCAAAGGCAAAATGCTGCTCCTTAACAGGGGCACCGCTGTCGATGCCAAGCAGGTGAATTTCTTGTTCACCTGCCTGTATCCAAGCGCCGGGAAAACCTAAGTCAGGCCGCGCTAAGAGCTTCAGATTCAGCACGCCAACGTAGAATTCGACAGCGGCATCCACGTCTTTCACATTGATGGAAACATGGTGAATGCCCTGAGTGCCGATCTGAGGTGCCTGCGACATGATTTAGGTAATCCTTGCGTATGCGTCTTAAGACTGCAGGCTGGCGAAGTTCTTGCCTTCGGCAACTAACTTTTCCAGTAGTGGTGCGGGCTTCCAGATATCTCCACCGTACTCGGCTTCGAACTTCTTAATGTCAGCCAGAATATTATCGAGACCAATTTGGTCCGCCCAAAACATAGGGCCGCCGGTAACTTCCGGAAAGCCATAACCGTTGATATAAACGATGTCGATATCGCAGGGGCGAATGGCGATGCCGTCTTCCAAAATACGCGCGCCTTCGTTGATCAGGGGATAAAGACAGCGCTTTAGCACCTCCTCATCCTCGATTGGTCGACGCTCAATGCCCAGTTCCGCAGAGGTTTCCTCAACGATTTGCACAACCTCCGGGTCTGCTTGACCTGCGCGGCTGCCTTCCGGATAAATGTAGTAGCCGCGACTGGTCTTCTGACCATAGCGATCCATTTCACAAAGCTTGTCAGCGACCCGGGCAGTAATGGGCACGTCTTCGGGTTTCATGCCTCCAAGTTTGCGCGCGCGCCAACCGAGATCAAGGCCAACCAAGTCATTCATCTGAAATGGCCCCATAGGCATGCCAAAACCGAGAATTGCATTGTCAACCTGATATGGCGTTGCCCCTTGGAGAATAATTTCGCCCGCCTGGCGGGTGTAGCCCGCGAGCATTCGATTGCCAATAAAGCCCGGAGCATTGCCGGACAGAACGGCGATTTTGTTCAGAGTTCGTCCTAGCTTCATTGAGGTCGCAATGACTTCCTTGCTGGTGTTCTCTCCGCGAACAATTTCTAGCAGCTTCATGACGTTGGCTGGACTGAAAAAGTGCAGTCCGATAACCGCCTCCGGGCGGCTGGTGGCCGCGGCCATTTTGTCGATATCCAACCCCGAGGTGTTGCTGGCTAACACAGCTCCGGGCTTGGCTACGGCATCCATCTTTTTGAAGGTCTCGACTTTGACGTCGATGTTCTCGTAGATGGCTTCGATGATCACATCGACGTCGGAAATATCCGCGTAGTCTGTTGTGCCTCGAATCAGCGACATGCGCTTATCGACTTCCTCTGCGCTCATGCGGCCACGCTGCACCTGGATGTCGTAGTTTTTCTTGATTACGCCCAAGCCACGATCCAGAGCCTCTTGGTTCATTTCTACAGAAATGACGGGGATGCCGACATTCAAAAACGACATAGCAATGCCGCCCCCCATGGTGCCGCAGCCGATGACGGCGGCGCTGGTGATGTCTTGAGTTGCCGTATCCTTCGGCACATCCGGGATCTTCGCAACTTCGCGTTCGGCGAAGAACATATGAATCAAAGACTCGCGCTGCGGGTGATTCAAACACTTGGCGAAGCACTCTTGCTCAACTGCAATACCTGCATCGAAGTCACCCAGGTTCACCGCGGCTTCAACGCACTGCACGATCATTTCCGGTGCGAAACGCTTGCGCATTTTGCGTGCAGAGTTCTTTCTCGCATTGTCAAAGATCTCAGCATTGTCGCGAGCCTGTCTGACAATCTCTTCTTCGTCTCGAATTCGGCGAATCGGACTGCCTTTCGCAATGATATCCGCAGCGAAAGTAAGGCCAGCTTCGACAATGTCGCCCTCTGCCAGATGATCCGCGATACCCATTTCAACCGCAGCGGGGCCGGGTATTGGGTCGCCAGACAAAATGAAATCCAGTGCTTTTTCGGCACCGATTAAACGCGGTAGGCGCTGAGTGCCACCTGCACCAGGCAGCAGGCCAAGCTTAACCTCTGGCAAACCCACCGGCGCTGAAGGGGCGATTACCCGGTAATGACAGCACAGGGCAACCTCCAGTCCGCCGCCGAAGGCGGTGCCGTTGATTGCGGCAACAATTGGCTTGCTGCTGTTATCCATGGCCGTGAGGCATTCGCCCAAACTTGGACCTTCGCTTTTGCCGCCAAATTCTGAGATATCTGCGCCAGCGATAAAGGCGCGTCCGGCGCCAGTTAGCACGATGGCTGCAACCGCATCATCCGCAAGTGCCTGGGTAAGACCATCGTGCAGCCCCTGACGAACGCCCGAGGACAACGGGTTAACCGGTGGATTGTCGATGGTCATAAGCGCGACATTGCCACGCACTTCGTAGTGTACGGTTCCTTTCATACTGCTCCCCTGAAGATGGAATGTAGGTTATTGTTCAGTGGCCGCTCTCACCAGCATGCCCAGCTCGAAAGTGTGCCCCAACTGAGTCGCGAAACCCAGCTTCAGGACGCCCCCAAGTGCAAGAGCTTGTCAAAGAGCCAGGCGCTTATGATTATTCGTAATCTCCAGCATTTTATGTCAGGTTGCCGCTTCGAAAACGCGCACGAGTATGCCTGCATTGCCTACCTTCGATTTTCACTGCCACAGCCGGTGCTCTGACGGTGTTTTGACGCCACATGCATTGATCGCGCTGGCTGCCGAAAGAGGCCTGCAGCAACTGGCCATAACAGACCACGATACGACCCGCGCCTATACACGGCAGCTGGCAGATCAGGCTAGAGCGGTCAATATAACCCTCATAAGCGGATGCGAACTCTCCTGCTTATGGCAGCGCCGCAGTATCCACATCGTTGGGTTAAACATGGACCTCGCTCATCCTGTCTTTGTGCGGGCCATGATTGAGCAAGCCAAGGCGAGAGATCGACGCGCTGAAAAAATCATCCAAGCGCTCCAGCGCCTTGGATTCTCAGTAAGCCCTGAACAAATTCAGGCGGTTGCGGGCCAGAGCATGGTTGGTCGTCCGCATTTCGCTGAACATTTGGTGAGAACGAAGCAAATGCCGTCAGCCGCGGCGGCTTTCAAGCGGGTGTTGGGCGCAGGAAAACCCGGCGATATCAAGGCCGACTGGCCAGCACTAGAATCCGTTGTCGGTTGGATCAGCGCCGCAGGAGGCGTCGCGGTTGTTGCACATCCGTTCAAATACAAGATGACTTTGACCAAACTGCGCAGTCTGCTCGGAGACTTTGTAGAAATGGGTGGGAAAGGAATCGAGGTGGTTACGGGGCATCAGCAGCCGAATCAAACGCAAACTCTGGCCGACCTCGCCCAGCGCTTTGATTTAGCAGCCTCGGCTGGCTCGGACTTTCATCGTCCGGGTCAACCATGGGCCGAGCTTGGACGCGCTAGCGCACTGCCGGAACGGAGCGTGCCAATCTGGAAGCTATGGCCAGCGTAGTCGAGAACCACCACTCTTCCCGAGAATGTGATGTTCTAATCGTGGGTGCCGGCGCTAGCGGCCTAATGTGCGCAATCCACGCCGGTCGCCGCGGTCTAAAGGTCATGGTGATGGAGAAGGGGCCCAAACCCGGGTTGAAAATATTGGTGTCTGGGGGTGGGCGCTGCAACTTCACAAATTTGTGGGCCGACCCTGAAGATCACTACCTGTCCGAAAATCAGCATTTTTGTATTTCCGCTATGCGGCGCTACCCGGTGTCCGAATTCATAGACATGGTTAACGCCCATGGCATCGGTTATCACGAGAAAAAGCTTGGCCAACTCTTTTGCGATCATAGCGCTCAGGACATTGTTGCCATGTTGCTGAACGAAGCGGAACAAGTGGGCGTGGACATCCGCCTCAACAGCGAAGTATCCCAGATCGTGCCTGACGCCGGTGGTTTTCGCGTCAGCGTGACGCCGGGCAAGGCAGCAGAAGCGTCGTGCGCGTACGTGGTTTCAGCGCCGCAAGTGGTGCTTGCCAGTGGGGGCTTGTCCTTGCCCAAGATTGCCTCAGATCTTGCCTATCGCACCGCTCGCGAATTGAACATGAGCATTGTGTCTCCATCTCCGGCCTTGGTTCCACTGACCTGGAACAACGTCGATAAAGCGGATTTTGCTGACCTGAGCGGCGTCTCCGTGGAGTGTGAAGTGAGCTGCGGCGGGCAGTCATTTCGGGAAAATCTTCTCTTCACCCATCGAGGGTTGAGTGGCCCCGCCATTTTGCAGGCCTCTTCTTATTGGCAGCCTAAGGCGGGTGTGTTCATCGATCTGCTACCGCACTTTGATTTGCTGACAGAACTTGAAATAGCGCGGCACCAACGAGGTAAATCCCGACTATCGGCAATTTTAAAGGGTGCGCTGCCGAACCGGCTCGTTGACGCAGTTTCCGGGACTTGGTTCGAAGACACCGCGGTTGCTCAGATGAGCTCACAGCAGTGCGAAGCTGTAGCGGAGCAATTTCACCGATGGTGTTTCAGACCCGGGGGCACAGAGGGATATCGAACAGCGGAAGTCACCCTGGGAGGCATATCTACCGCTGAATTTTCGTCCAAGACCTTCGAGGCGAAGCGGTGTAAAGGCCTTTATGCTATCGGTGAGGCCTTGGATGTGACCGGCTGGCTTGGCGGGTACAACTTCCAGTGGGCATGGGCAAGTGGCTATTGCTGCGCCCAACATCTCTAGGTTACTACCCATTACACCTCCGTTGAGGCCCTTAAAAAGACCATCTGTCGGCGAATAGTCTGGTTCGTGCCCTTCGAATGGGTAGCTTAAGAAACTGCGCTGCCCTTCGGGCAGACGTTATTTCTACTATCTAGGCAAGGTCGAAACACTATGAGGAATGTTACTTTCATCGCTGGCTTGGCGTTAACCGTCTTTACCAGCTTGGTTAATGCACAAAGTGAGTCCGGGATTTATATCAACCCTAAGGTTTCGGTCGCTGAATTCTCCAGACTTTCGTTAGTAAACGATGGGGCGCTCTACGGCTTGGGTGTTGGGTACCGATTTAATGATCCGGTTGCGATTGAGGCAAGCTATGTGACAGGCGATTCCAGCGTCAGAAATCCTGCGGTTGCCTCCGCCGACATTGACGTGTGGGGTATAAGCGCGCTCTATCATTTTCTTGAGACCGACAAAATTAGCCCATTCTTCATCATGGGAGTTGGTCAACAAGACATTAGCCTTGCAGAACAGGGGTCCGAATCCCATGTGAATGCAGGTTTGGGGTTGAGTTGGAGGCTTTTTCGCAACCTCGACGCTCGCGCACAGTACAGTTTTTACGACGGTCAGGAGTTTGGCGGACTGAAGCGGATCTTCGACGTTGGTTTGCAATACACCTTTGGCTCAAAAATTCCTGAGCCACCTCGAGTAATTGATGCTGATAACGACGGAGTAAGAGACTCTCAGGACAGTTGTTTAGGAACACCTGCAAATCAGAGAGTCAACGCGCAAGGTTGTCCTTTGCGCGTCGATAGCGATCGCGATGGTGTCTACGACGATCAAGATCAGTGTCGCGGTACCTTCGACCGCAGCAGAGAGATCGATAAACGCGGGTGTTATGTGCCACAAATTGTGATGACTCCCGAGGAGATGAAGGTCATCTTTTACTTTGCCTTTGACTCCGCAGAGCTAACGCCAGAACACCAAACCAAGGCCCGACGAATCGCCCGCTTTTTGCAAGGCGGCACTGAAAATAGCGTGCGCTTAGCTGGGCACACGGACAGCAAGGGCTCTGACGCTTACAATCAGAAGCTGGCGAGCGAAAGAGCCGATGCCGTTCGTAGACTTCTTACGGAAGTAGCTGGTTTGACGGATAGTGAGATCCAAAGGGTGAGCTTTGGTGAAAACAAGCCCGTCGCCAGTAATGCCAGCAATTCGAGTCGTCAGCAGAATCGACGCGTTGAAGCTGAAATTCGCACGAAGAAGAGCAGCAAGCGCCGATAGCGGACGTTTGTTGCTGTCTGTAAACGGGCAGATATCTCTGCCCTGGGCGTTACCTCATAGGATCCTTCGTAACGCTCTGCCGGGCCAGCCTCTGTTTAAATGTCATCGGCTGGCCAACACCGTCTGATCCGAATCTTTCCAGTTCTTATACGAGCCTTTGTAAAAGCGCAGTTGGACGTTAAGCTACTTCTCGATCATAACCTCTCATGCAGGGGGGCGATCTCATCGCACTCGGTGCGAGTGGAGGGTACAGCGAGCCAAGCTCGCGACGCCACGTACCGAGAAGCGTCATTTCAAACGACAAAGAGGGTGTTGCCTTGAGCAATAGACAAAAGTTTTATATCAATGGTCAGTGGGTTGAACCTTCGACGAGCGACACGCTCGACGTAATAAATCCGGCGACTGAGCAGCCAATCGAGGCCGTTGCCATGGGCGGCGTCGCCGATGTCGATAAAGCCGTTGCGGCAGCGAAAGCTGCTTTCGAGACGTTTTCACAAACAACAAAGGAAGAGCGAATCGCGCTTTTGGAAGCGGTCATTGCTAAGTATGCCGAGAGAATGGCGGATATTGCCGGAGTGATCAGCGAGGAAATGGGCGCGCCCTCGGCTCTCGCGGCTAAGGCACAGGCACCGACTGGCATCGGCCACTTAATGACCGCAGTTAATGTCCTAAAAGAGTTCGAGTTCGAAGAGGATATCGGTACCACTCGCGTGATCAAAGAGCCCGCGGGTGTATGTGGCTTCATTACGCCATGGAACTGGCCGATTAATCAGATTGCTTGCAAGGTGGCCCCAGCACTTGCGGCGGGCTGCACCATGGTGCTCAAGCCATCAGAAGTTGCACCATTCAACGCCATCATGTTTGCCGAAGTGCTCGATGCAGCGGGCGTACCGGCGGGTGTTTTCAACTTAGTCAATGGCGATGGGCCTACGGTTGGTGCCGCACTGTCCTCGCACCCCGATGTGGACATGATGTCCTTTACCGGTTCAACTCGCGCGGGTGTTGAAGTTGCCAAGGCCGCTGCGCCAACGGTAAAGCGCGTGGCTCAAGAGCTTGGCGGAAAATCAGCAAATATCATTCTTGATGATGCCGATTTTGCCAAGGCGATATCCCGAGATGTGTTTGGCCTAGTTACCAATTCGGGGCAAAGCTGCAATGCACCTACGCGTATGCTGGTGCCCAACGCTCGCATGGACGAGGCGGCAGCAATTGCTAAGGCCGCCGCCGAGCAGGTAAAGGTGGGTGATCCCAATGCTGAAGGCACCACTATTGGGCCGGTTGTCTCCGAGGTTCAGTTCAACAAGATTCAAGACTTGATTCAAAAAGGCATCGATGAGGGAGCTAAGCTTGAGACCGGCGGCACCGGTCGTCCAGAAGGCCTCAACGCGGGCTATTACGTAAAACCCACGGTATTTAGTCATGTGTCTAATGATATGACCATCGCTCAAGAGGAGATCTTTGGCCCAGTGCTAGCGATGATCGGCTATGAAGACGACGAAGATGCCGTTCGCATAGCCAACGACACGCTTTATGGCCTGAGTGGCTACATCTCGTCAGAAGATTCAGAGCGTGCGGTTAAGATCGCTCGGCGCATTCGCACCGGCAATGTGCACGTAAACGGTGCGCCACCTGATCAAAGCGCGCCATTCGGTGGCTATAAGCAGTCGGGTAATGGCCGTGAGTGGGGTCGTTACGGATTTGAGGAGTTCCTCGAAACCAAGGCGATATTGGGCCATAACCCCCAAAGTTGATACCTAGTATCGACGTTAAGAAAGAGGGCTAAGGCCCTCTTTTTTATGAATAAAAATGAGTGAAGATGTCGTTTCTAGAAGGTATTAAAGTCATAAGCCTCGAGCAGGCAGTGGCTGCCCCCGCTTGTAGCATGCGGCTAGTTCAAGCCGGCGCAGAGGTCGTTAAAATTGAGCGTCCAGAGGGGGACTTCGCGCGCGGGTACGATACTGCCGTAGCGGGTAAAAGCAGCTATTTCGTTTGGCTCAACGCTGGAAAGAAGTCCGCGGTTCTCGATTTGCGGCGAAGCGATCAGGTTGCACTGTTGAGCCGCCTAATCGTTCAGAGCGATGTTTTGATCCAAAATTTGAAGCCCGGTGCACTTGCCAAGCTCGGTCTTGAACTTGATGCCCTGCATGCGGAGCATCCACGCCTGATCTCCATGTCGATATCGGGCTTTGCAGAGGATGGCCCTGGCCATCATCGAAAAGCCTACGACTTGCTCATGCAGGCGGAATCAGGGTTGAGCGCGATTACCGGCAGTCACCACGCTGCGGGAAGGGTCGGTGTCTCCCTTGTTGATATCGCCACAGGCCAATTCGCCTACGAGGCAATTCTCGGCGCGTTAATTCAGCGTGGTCAGAATGGGCGAGGTGCCAAGTTATCGGTGTCTTTGTTTGACGCGGTTGCCCAATGGCTGGCTGTACCGTACTTACTTGATCGCTACGGCGGCGCTGCCCCTGAAAGAGTGGGACTTGCCCATCCTGGCATCTGTCCCTACGGCGTTTTTACCGCTCAATGTGGTCAGGACTTTGTGTTATCGGTGCAAAACGAGCGCGAGTGGGGACGACTCTGCGAGATGGGCATCGCAAGAGCGGATTTGCTTGATGACGAGCGATGCGCCGACAACCAGACCCGCGTTGCCAATCGTGATTTCGTGGATGATGCCGTTCGCGATGCCGTGGCTAAACTAGCCTATACCGAGGTTCAGGAACGCTTTGAACAGGCGGATCTCGCCTTTGCACCGGTAAACAACATAAACAACCTGAAGAGCCATTCAGACTTCCACACAGTACCGGTGACCGTGGGCGAAACGACGGTAGAACTGCCTCGGGTGCCAGGTGCACCGTGGCTGCCCGACAGCCTCAATCGTGTGCCGGAACTCGGCGCGCATACCCAAGAAATCCTTGCGCGGGTGCCCAAATCCTGACTTGATGGGGCGTTGTTTGATGCCGCAAACTCAGGGCTGAGACATCAAACGCGATAACAGTGAAGGGTCTGGGCTATGGCTTACGATAACGACAATATTTTTGCGAAGATTCTTCGCGGTGAGGCGCCGAGCTTTAATGTCTACGAAGACGACTTCTCGCTAGCCTTTATGGATGTAATGCCTCAGGTACAGGGCCATACGCTGGTCATTCCAAAGGATCCCACCCAAGACATCTTTAACGCAGACCCGATTATTCTGGGTCATACCATGGAGACGGTTCAAAAAGTTGGCGCGGCGGTGAAACAGGCTTTTGACGTACCCGGCATAATGCTGGCCCAGCTAAACGGCAAGGCAGCTGGACAAACCGTTTTTCACCTGCATTTTCATATTCTGCCGCGCACGGATGGTGCAGATCTGAAGATGCATGCTGGTGATATGGCGGACTTTGCCCAGCTTGAAGTGCATGCCCAGCGGATCAAGGCCGCGCTCGATTCCTGAGACGCTTTTCGCGTGAGGTGTAGGCGTGTGAGGTGTAGGCGTGGGAGATCAGATCATGACGAATGACAGCCCGCAGCTCATCGAACTGCAAAAAATGCTGCAGGAAGATAAGGCGGAGTGGGTGGAATCCCTCGACGCCATCATTGAGCAGTATGGGGGCGCGGGCGCCCGAGAGATTTTGCGCAGCCTGCAAAACCATGTGCTCAGCCTCAATATCTCCCTGGACGAAGCAACGCTAAATACGCCGTATCGAAATTCGATTCCTCCAGATGATCAACCCGCTTATCCCGGTGACATCGAACTCGAAGAGAAAATCGAAAAGGTACTGCGCTGGAATGCCATCGCCATGGTACTCAGAGCGCAAGACAAGGGCATAGGCGTTGGCGGGCATATCGCAACCTATGCCTCTTGCGCCACCATGCTAGAGGTGGGCTTTAACCACTTTTTCCAGGGCGCTGGACCCAGCAACGATCGTGGCTCGGCGGATATGTTTCTGCCCCAACCCCATGCGGCGCCGGGCATTTATGCGCGGGCCTATTTAGAGGGACGTCTAACCCAGCAGCAGCTTGAGAATTACCGCCAAGAACTTGCCGGCGGTGGGGGACTGTCTTCCTATCCGCACCCGCGCAGCATGCCTGACTTTTGGGAGCTGCCCAATGCGTCCATGGGACTATCAACCCCTGCGGCGATTTATCAGGCACGGTTCGCCAAATACCTGGAAAACCGTGGCATGAAAGAAAAAGCCAGCGGCAAGGTTTGGTGCTTTATCGGCGATGGTGAGGCAGATGAGCCAGAGGTTTTAGGCACCATCAACATCGCGTCCCGGGAAAAACTCGACAATCTCATATTGGTTGTTAACTGCAATTTGCAGCGCCTCGACGGTCCGGTGCGGGGCAACGGCAAGATTATTCAGGAACTCGAACGCACCTTTCGTGGGGCGGACTGGAACGTCCTTAAAGTGATCTGGGGCAGTGGCTGGGACGCATTGCTGGCCCGTGATGACGAGGGCGTGCTGCAAAAACGTATGGACGAATGTCTGGATGGCGACTATCAGATGTATTCGGTTCTTCCTGGCGATGTGCAACGAGAGCACTGGGTGGAGGGCAACCCAAGGCTCGAACAAATGATGAACACCCTCACTGATGAAGAGGTACGGGCCATCAAACGTGGAGGCCAGGATCAGAAGAAAATCTATGCTGCCTTTGCCAAGGCCAGTGCCGCGCGGGGTAAGCCCACTGTGATTCTGGTGAAGACGGTAAAGGGCGATAGCATGGGCGCCCAGGGTAAGAATACGGCGCATCAATATAAGAACATGTCCGCGGACGAGCGCATTAAAATCGCCGCGGAACTGGGTATTCCTCTCACCGCACAGCAGGCGGCGAATGCCGAGTTTTACCGCCCTGATGCCGATGCGCCGGAAATGGCCTATCTGCATGCGCGAAGAGCCGCCAACGGCGGTTGGGTTCCCAACCGCCAGGTAGATTGCGCAAATCTCGAAGTACCGGCATTGGCGGCCTTTGCGGAGTTTCTTAGCGGCAGCGGTGAGCGCGCGGTGTCGACCACCATGGTGATGGTGAGATTGCTGTCGAGCATGCTGCGCATGCCAGAGCTTGGGCGCTACGTCGTACCCATCGTCCCCGATGAGGCCCGAACCTTTGGTATGGATGGTTTGTTTAAAGTTGCAGGCATCTATTCCCATGACGGCCAGAAGTATCGTCCGGTGGATGCTGACAGTCTGTTGCCTTACCGCGAAGCCAGCGACGGTCAAATCCTCCAGGAGGGAATTTGCGAGGTAGGTGCGATGGCTTCCTTTATGGCTGCGGGTAGTGCCTATGCGGTTCATGGCCTGCCGATGATTCCCTTCTATATTTTCTATTCCATGTTCGGAATGCAGCGCGTCGGGGACATGGTGTGGGGCTGCGGCGATATGATGTGTAAGGGTTTTTTGCTCGGTGGCACCGCCGGCCGAACCACCCTCAATGGCGAGGGCTTGCAGCATCAAGACGGTCATTCACATGTGCTCGCCAGTACGGTGCCCAGCATGCTCAGTTACGATCCTGCATTCGGCTATGAGCTAGCAATTATCGTGCGTGAGGGCATGCGCCGTATGTATGTTGAGCAAGAAGACATCTTTTATTATCTGACTCTGTATAACGAAAACTACCTGATGCCGGATATGGCCCGCGTTATCGAGCAGGGGGGAATCACACAGGATCGGCTTGTTCAGGGTGTTCTGGATGGAGGCTATTGCTTCGACGCAGCAAGCTCGAAGGCCGATATTCACTTGTTGGCAAGCGGCAGTATGCTGCAGCAGGCTATTCTTGCGAGGGCCGAGCTGCAGCTGCTTGGCTATGCAGTGGACATCTGGAGCATGACAAGTTTTGTGGAGCTCCAGAGGGATGCCTTGGAAGTTGCTGCAGCTAACCGGCAGAATCCAGAGACGCCAGCTCGTATCAGCAAACTGTCCCAAATGTTTGGTGATGCCACGGGTGCAGTGATTGCCGTGACTGACTATATGGCAAGCTTGGCCCAGGGAATTGCCGCTTGGATGCCAGAAGGTTACGAGGTGTTGGGGACTGACGGTTTTGGTTTGTCCGAATCTCGCCCTGCGCTGCGAGCTCACTTTGAGGTGGATGCTGCGGCCATCATCAGAGCCGCGCTGGCCAATCTGTACCGGCAGGGGTTAATCGACCAAGAAAAATTGCACGCATTCAGGCGGTAGTTTGGTGAAACCGCGTGTTATCGATGTATCAAAGCAAGGTCGGCAGCTTAATAAGAACGCTTGTTGAAAAGGTTAGTCGCTGAAAAAGATCGGTAGCTGAAAAATCGGTGATTGAAGAAGAACGGTAGCTTAAGAGAGGAGTGCCAATGGATAGCTTTGAGAACAAAATTGCTGTGGTTACCGGAGGGGGTACCGGCATGGGGCGAGAACTCGTTTGTCAGCTAATCGCAGCTGGCGCACATGTCGCCATGTGTGATGTCTCGCAAGAGAATATGGATGAAACACGGCGTCTCGCTGCAGTCGGCGAACAACGCCTGACGGACCATTTGTGTGATGTCAGCAACGAAGCGCAAGTGCTCGCATTTCGCGACGAGGTGTTGGCGCAGCATCAAACCAAGCACATCAACCTGCTATTCAACAATGCGGGGATTGGAGGTGGCGGTTCCTTTGTCGAGGGTGACCGTGGCGAATGGGAGCGCACCTATGCGGTTTGTTGGGACGGTGTTTATCTGGGATGTCGAGCCTTTATGGATGCTCTGGTCGCCAGTGATGAAGGCCATATCGTCAATACCAGTTCTGTCAACGGATTCTGGGCTAGCCTGGGTACAACTCAGGCGCATACGGCCTATGCGGCAGCAAAGTTCGCGGTTAAGGGTTTTACCGAAGCGCTTATTACTGATCTTCGACTTCATGCACCTCATGTACACTGCAGCGTGGTTATGCCCGGGCATATCGGCACGTCGATCATGGAGAATTCCTCTAAAGTACTTGGCAGACCGTGGGGTATGGAACTGCCGGATGAGGAGGTCGCCATAGTACGTGAACGCATGCTCTCCGCCGGCCTGCCTGTGGGTAACGTGCCAGATGACCATATTCGTCAAATGCTGGCAGACCGAGCGGAAGCCTTCCGCACTCAGGCGCCAACGACAGCGGCGGCTGCGGCCAACGTGATACTCGACGCGGTGCGCAATAAGCAGTGGCGGGTACTTGTTGGGCAAGACGCACGGGATTTAGACCGCTTGGTTCGAGAGGCGCCAGAGGAAGCCTACGAAAAAAGCATGATTGAAAAGATCAACGCGCTGAATCATCTTGGTGCTCTGATCTAGTCATTGCCGCGGGCGTAAGCAGCGCCCGGGGATTAGGCAAGTAAATCTAGTTTCACAATTTGAGGGGGAGAGTATGGCTACCCAAAGCCGGGATGCCGCCATTGTTGGCATTCATGAATATCCGTCGAGAGACGTCGAGGGCAGGGTAAATGCCCTGCAGATCAAGGCGGCGAGCGCCGCCAAGGCATTGGCTGACGCGGGCCTGACCTGGTCGGATGTAGATGCCATATACGACGCCGGTGAAGGCGGGCCCATGAGCGGCCTGATGATTTCCGAGTACTTTGGCATCAAGCCCACGGTAATGGATACCACTGGGGTAGGCGGCAGTTCCTACGAGTTCCATGCGGCCCATGCGCTTCGGGCGATCCGAGAAGGCAAGGCCAAGGTGGCGCTCCTTACCTACGGCTCAACAGCCCACAGCAATGCCATGGCCATTGGCGCTGGTGGTCGAGGCGGCGGTATCAGCCCTGGCGACAACATGGAAACCTTTGCGGGTCAGACGCTTATTGCTAACTACGCCATGGTGGCTCAACGGCATATGTATCAGTACGGCACCACGAGTGAACAGCTAGCAGAGATCTCAACCGCTACGCGGTTTCACGCCATGCGCAATCCAGAAGCAGTTCAGGCCATGACAGATCTAGATTTCGTGGGCATCCAGGAGACCACGATCGAAGACGTGGTCAATTCACGGATGATCGCCGATCCCCTGCATTTGCTCGAATGCTGCATGGTGTCCGATGGTGGTGGGGCAGTAGTGATCGCGAGCGCAGATGTTGCCGCAAACTGCAAAAAGTCACCTGTGTGGATATTGGGCACCGGGGAAGCGACGAAATATCCCGAAAACGGTGCCGACATCACCACATCCGCAGGGGCGCAATCCGCGCCTATCGCCTTTGCTGAGGCCGGTGTTAGTCCAGCCGAGATGGATATCGCGATGATTTATGACTCGTTCAGCATCACCGTTTTGGCCTTGCTTGAAGACCTTGGTTTCTGTGCCAAGGGCGAAGGTGGGGCTTGGGTTGAAGGTGGTCGGCTGCGTTTTGATCGTCCCAATGACGGACCCGCCTTGAACACCGACGGCGGTGGGCTGTCGTCAAATCATCCTGGTATGCGCGGTATTTTCTTGTTGTTGGAGGCTACTCGACAGTTGCGAGGCGAATCTACCTCGCAGGTGGCGGATGCCCGTTTGGCCATCGCCCACGGCAATGGCGGCATGCTGGGAGCACGACATTCTGCAGCTTCGGTAATTTTGGGGAGGGACTAACAATGAGTGATAGCAACGAAGAAAAGAAAGCACCAGCGCGCCCATTGCCCAAACTCAACGAGTTGGATACCGGTGAATTTTGGCAGGCGACGGCAAACAAAGAGTTTCGTTACCAGCAGTGCGCAAACTGCGGCACCATCGTGTGGCATCCGCGTGCACACTGTACCGGCTGTGTTGATGGAGACCTGCGGTGGAAAGTATCGGCAGGTATGGGGACGATTTATTCGTTCAGTGTTGTGCGCCTGAGCTACCACCCCTTCTTTCGCACTAAGGTTCCCTATGCCGTGGCCTATGTGGATTTAGATGAAGGTCCCAGATTCCTCACCAACGTTACCGGCATTGATGATCCGCTGACCGAGGTCCGCGTAGGACAGCGTGTGGCGCTGGCTTGGGAGAAGCACGACGAGCTATCCATACCCCTGGTCACGCCTGCATAGCATTCCTAGTTGGAATAGTGCGGTCTTCGAATAAGGTCCCGCCCATTGGCGAGCCTTGCCCAATACCCAAGTAGACCAACCCCGACTTGAAACTAGGAGTCGCTGGCCTGGATCTTGACCGCTTCAAATGAGCCTTGTCGCAGGGCGGTCACAAGCTCCTGTTCATTGAAGACGGGCCGGTCGAATCGTGTTCCACAGCGGCCTATGTGGCTCACAATGTGCGCGTCGCTGCCGCCAATGCCGCGATAGCCAAGTCGATCGGCCATATCAATGGAGACCTGATCTTCGTTGTCTCTGCTGCCGCCGTTGTAGACCTCTACAACTTCCACGCCCTCGGGTACGCCGAACTCCTCCAAGTGGGCGGACATACCCACTCGCTTGCGCCCGGGATGGCAGGGCACTGCTATGGCGTTATGAGCGTTGCAGGCTGAAACAACGTCTGCAAGGTTGAGGTGAATGTTGGTGAAATCAAAGGCCGCCTGGAGGGCAGGCGTGACGCCAAAGACCAAAACGTGACCGTACTCGGTTTCGACTTCTGCACCCTTAAGGATGGTCAGGCCAAATTTCGCGCCTAACGCGGAATAATCAGATTCATCGTCAAACTGTCGATGCTCCGTTAATACGAAGCCGTCAATGGGTATGTTCTTAGCGCTTATCCACTGGCAGTAGTTTTGTACTTTCGCGCGACCATCGTCGGACTTTATGGAGTGCGCATGTAAATCCAGAATCATTTAGTACTCCCTGATCACTTGGGGGTGGTGAAGGTTGGCGTAGTCAAGCCGAAGCAACGGTCGCCCATAGTGACTCAACCTGGGCTAATAAGTGGGCTTGGTCTGAGGAATTGTCGATCACATGATCAGCGTAACTCTTGCGCTCATCATTGCTCAGCTGGGCATCTAGTCTTGTCTGCACAGCATCCGCACTAAGGTTATCCCTAGCACAAGCTCTCTCAATGGCAACGGCTGGTTCCACCACTGTTACCCAAATTTGGTCTGCCAAATCGAGCCAGTCTGCTTCAATCAGCACCGCAGCCTCCAGTACCACGATACGCTCGGGCGCAGCCCGTTGAGCATTGGCAATCTCTTTTTCTGCCATGGCGCGTATAGCCGGCCAGACAATATCCGTGAGTTGTTTCAATGCAGCCTCGTTGCCGAACACCTTGCCGCCAAGTTTGCGGCGATCGATCTCGCCGTCGTCAGCGACGATATCGGTGCCGAAAGCAGCAACAACCTGGTCGAAAGCCCCAGAGCCAGCCAGGTAGGCGGTATGACCGAGTTTGTCCGCGTCGATAATATAGGCACCGCGATCGCCCAGTGCTTGGGCAACGGTAGATTTTCCAGAGGCGATGCCGCCTGTGAGACCGATAATCAAAACAGAGATTCCTCACCTCGAGTGGTACTCGATTCTATCTGGCTGGTCTTGGGAATTCGACCGCGGGTATGATCAGCAAATGGAAACAGAGTCGAAAAATATCAGCGTTACCTTTGTTCAGCCTGACGGTGTACGGGAGTCCTATGAGGGGATTGTTGGCGATCATCTGATGGACGTGGCCGTCGATAACGGCGTGCGCGGCATCATCGGGCAATGCGGAGGCGGCTGTACTTGTTGTACCTGCCATGTATGGGTCGATCCGCAGTGGCAGGAGAGGGCCAAGGGCGCTAGCGGTGATGAACGCGAGCTGTTGAGCTATGCGCTAGGCGTTAACGAGCGCAGCCGACTGGCCTGCCAGATTCGATTGACCCAGGAACTGGACGGGCTCGTTGTAGAGGTGCCGAGTCAGACTAATTGAGGCGCTAGACGATATCGTCGCGCTGACCAATTTTTGCCGCGCAAAAAAACAACAACCCAGCCAGAACGATTTCGAAGACGATAAAGGTCGTCGCGAACTCAGCGCCATGCAATGCCCAAGCAGTGGTTCGAAAAACTGCGGCTAGCAGCAACAGCAGAGCAGCGCTTTGCAGGTAGTGCCCAACTCGGGTCACCGCCCC
>JADHNQ010000021.1 GCA_016779425.1 Pseudomonadales bacterium
AGATCGAGCTTGCGCCCAAGTTTGCGATGATCGCGCTTCTCTGCTTCTTCAAGCCGGTGAAGGTGGGCGTTAAGTTCTTTTTTGTCGCGCCATGCTGTGCCGTAGATGCGCTGCAGCATTTCGTTGTCAGAGTTACCTCGCCAGTAGGCACCCGCCAACTTCATCAGCTTGAAAGCCTTGGGTAATTTGCCAGTGCTGGGTAGATGCGGCCCGCGACAAACGTCGAACCAATCGCCCTGTCGATAGACGGAGACCTCTTCATCCTCGGGAATGACGTCTTCGATGATCTCGACCTTGAATGTTTCACCGATGTCCGCAAAGGTGCGCTTCGCGTCCTCTCTGCCCCAGACTTCTCTTTCTATCGGCAGATCGCGGCCGACAATTTCCTGCATGCGCGCTTCAATGGTGGCGAGGTCATCGGGTGAAAAAGGCTCTTCTCGAGCGAAGTCATAATAAAAACCATCCTCGATTGCTGGCCCAATTGTGACCTGAGTGCCGGGGAACAGTTCCTGCACCGCCTGAGCCATGACATGGGCGGCGTCGTGACGAATCAGTTCGAGGGCTTCATCACTTTTGGCGGTAATGATGGCAACCTCTGAGTCTTGTTCGATCAAGAAAGAGGTATCAACCATCTGACCATTCACTTTTCCGGCCAGGGCAGCCTTGGCTAGGCCAGCGCCGATATCCGCGGCGACGTCGTGCACCGAAATTGATTGATCAAACTGACGGGATGATCCGTCGGGAAGGGTAACCTGAGGCATATGAAATCCTTTTCAGTGGCGACCCGCACTAAAGATCGCTTGTTTAATTAATACCAGATCAGTATAGGACGATTCTTCACTGAACAGAAATCTGAATCCCCCAACTCAAAACTGGTTTCGTAAAGGAATGAAGGTCAGGCAGGCCGCCAGCATGAGGGGAAATACACGAACAAATTCCACATGATATTCAGTGACGTATTCGCCTAAGCAAAGTTGATTTGGTTAGGGGGTATCTGCTCGGGATCAGGGGAGAGGGGGGTATGTAACGGTGCGATCGTTTTTCTGCTGTCGCGCACCTGACGATCAAAGTCAGGTGCGCTTGGAGTCGCTGATGGGACAAGGTGCTACTGGGTCAGATACAGGTCACGAAGACGCTGCAAATCTGCGCTTCCAAGCCCCAGCTCCTTGGTGAGAAAGGCTTCAATACTGCCGTACCGGGCCTTTAACGCATCCAATGTGAAACGCAGAAAGGGTTTGCCCTGGGCAGTCACTAAGGGATTAGCTCGGCTAGTGTCCTGACCTTCCCCATATTCAAGCATGACCGCAGCAAAGGCATTGGTTTTCGCGGCTTCTTCAAGATCAACGTCGCCGGATTCAACCAGCGGTCGGCGAAAATCTGTAGACAGCAAGTAGTCTTCAATGACCAAGTCTTCATCGACGCCAAGAACGCTTAGCAGTAGCGCAGAGGTCACCCCAGTGCGATCTTGGCCCGCTGAGCAATTTACCACCATGGGTGTTTGCTCGTTTAAGAGCGCGTCAAAATAGGTTTTCAGCTGCGGCTTGAGCATGTCTGTCATTGTCAGGTACATGGCACTGTAGTCTTGAGTGTCCGCCAAGGATTCAGACCCCTCAGCCACCTGGGCCATAAGTTTCAGAATGCTGTATGGCACGCTCAAGTAGTCAATGTCGGCATTTACAGCCCAGTGGTTGGGATACAGCTCGATCTCTTCCGAAGAACGCAAGTCCATCACCGTCGCAAAGCCAAACTGTTCCAGATAGGTCTGATCTTCCTGAGTCAATCCTGTCATAGCGCCAGAGCGAAACAGCAGGCCGCGTTTGACAGTGCGCCCGTCAACAGTTGGATAGCCGCCCATATCTCTGAAATTTGAGCCGCCCTCCAAGGGTAAGAGGCGGCGATAACTCATCAGTCCAGATGACGGACTATCGGCTCCTGCCGCCTGCACCTGATGCGACATGGGCATCAGGGCGGCGAAGGCTAATGCCACAACAAGGGGCAGTGCTCGGGCATGACGAATATAGCTAACACTATTCATACGTAGATACTCTGTGTCGTTTAGTAGGTAATGCGCAGGCCGATGAGATAGTGCATGCCATAACTTTCAGACTGGTTAATGGTGCCGTTGCCTGCGTAGCGAACGTCCGTTTCATCTGTAATGTTATTGAAATTTGCGTACACGCTGACCTCGCTGCCACTAATTTGGCTCGGGAACGTATAGGAGATTTGAGCGTCGAGCCGCTCCATCTCGCCCCAGAACTCGGCTGGATCTTCGATGGGTGAGATCCACTTATCGCGCCAGCTATAATTGAGACGGGCAGATATGCCGTAGTCCTCATAAAAAATCGCGGCGTTGTAAATAAGATCAGAGGTGCCGGGCAGACCAACGGTCTCACCGTTCGCCTGTTTGAACTCACTGTCTGTGAACGTGACGTTGGCGCTAATACCGACTCCCTCGATCAGGTCATCGGCAAAAAACACCGTGTTCAGCTCCACGCCGGAGAACTTGCCATCGCTACCGTTGAGGAAGCCCGTGTAGGTCCACTGCTCACCCGCGTATTCGTCGATAAAGGCTCCTGCGTCTATGGTGCTGTCATCGGCGTAGATAACGTTGTCAATATTGCGCATGAAAGCGGCTGCGGAAAATAGTGAGCCATTGTCTAGGTAGTATTCGATGGAGGCATCAAACCCATAAGATGTCTCAGCCTCCAAGGTAGGATTGCCGCCGCTGATTTCTTCTTCAATCACGTCAACCGCCGCAGATGCGCGCCACTCGTTATAGGTTGGTCGATTAACACCAGTGCTCGCGGACAGGCGCAGTTTCAGATTGTCAGCAAGGTCAATGTTGATGTGTGCGTTTGGCAGCCAGTCCGTGAAGTCGGTGGAATAACTGAAGCCGTCAACGCCGCGATTGGTCACGTCGGTTTGCTCAACTCTCATGCCGAGAATATAGCTGCCCCAATCAGTGGATCTGATGTAGGAAACATAGCCTGCGTTAATATCTTCATCGATGCTGACGACGTTGTCTGCATCGATGCTTCCGCCGGGGTATAGGGCGTACTGCTGCCAAGCTTGATCAAGAGCAGGATTATCGAAGTACGTTCCACCAAGGGAGTTTGTTGTGTTTGATTCCCACGGCTTGCCGGTATCGTAGTTGTTGATTAGCGGTACAAGCTCGTCTGGATACGGCAGGAATGCGACGGTATTCGCTCCGCCCTCTGCTTCGCGCTGGTCAATCTGCATACCGAACTTGATGACCGAATCATTCGCGATGTCGCGGCTGACGTCGAACTTAAATTTATCGACTTCTTGTTCTAAGGGGTTGTAAAAGCCGATGCCAAAGTTAGCCAGAAACAGCGCATCGTCGGGGTCTCCGTTCAATGTCAGGATAGGGTCGGTGAGGTTAGTCAAGTCATAGCTCGCCAGATAAGGGATCGGGCCAGACGCGCCGACCCCGGCAAAGCCCGCAAGCTGATAGGTAATGGGCAGATTTTGCACAAACTCGGTATCGATGAAGCTGTATGAAGTCTCAACATCGAAGCCCTGTACGGTGAAATCCAATCCCATCGTCGTGGTATTGGTGGAGTTTTCGTAAATGCCGTCTTCCAAAGCACGCAGTAGCTGTACTGGAGCGTTGTCGCCAGTCAGGCCAGCCGTTGGTGCCAAAAATTCGGCAACATATTGGTTGCGCTCTTCCTCGTCAGTAAACTCTGAGTAGGTGTTGCTAAGGTACACGCGCCACAAATCGTCGTCGCCGCGAAACTCAACGTGACCACCATAGGCCTCGTCCGATCGCAGAATTTTATACGAGCGAAAATCCAGCTCATTGGCAACGATCTGACCGCCCTCCAGGCCAAGGTCGTACTCGCGGTTATCGGTGATTTGGGCTCTGCTGTTCTCAGAGTAAAACGCTAAAACGCCAAAGTTCTCGTTGGAAAACGAGCTTCGAAGAGCGAGTTTGTCAACGTCGCCGCCGCCAAGGTCTTGCTCGCCGAGGCCACCATCCAATGCAAAGGAAATACCCTCGCGATCAAATGGATTGTTGGTTTCAATATCAACAAAACCCGATACTGCCTCGCCAGGCATGTCCGCCGTGATTGCTTTGTTGACGGTGAGCTTGCTGGTGATAAAGGCTGGAAAACTATCAAAGCGCGGAATACGACCATTTTCAGCGCCGGGCACATCAATGCCATTAATCGCAATGGCCGTGTATCTAAAGGGTGCGCCGCGTAAATTCACGTAACGTGCTTGACCTTGATCTCGTTCGATTGCAACGCCGGGAACACGCGCCAGCGAATCAGCCAGATTTTGATCTGGAAAACGGCCAATGGTGTCAGCCGAGATTGCATCGAGCACATTCAAAGCCTCTCGCTTAGTCTCGATCGCAGCGCTTTCGGATTGTCGTATAGGAGAAGCGGTAACCACCACCTCCTCCATAACAGTCGACTCAGCCAAAGCAGAACCGCTGAGAGCGACCAATACGCCTGTAAAAAATCCTAGTTGAATGTTGTGCACCCAAGAGCTCCAGTTGGAAAAACACGCAAGATGAGCCCTGATTGCTACTAACGTATTTCAAAGATCTTAAACATTCATGACATTGGACCGCGTGAGCGTTCTGTTACGGTGTCGCCGAGCGAGGGTGAGATTCATTCTGAGATGAATTTGAATGCGTCTATAACCCGCAGAGACTCGGTAAAACGGGGTAGGGGGCTACTTTCCAAAACCCATGGCTTCGGCTTCTTTTTTCAGCACGGCAGCGACCTGGGGTACGGCCTTCACGCGCTCGATCAAACCCGCGACGCAAGGCCAGGTTGCGCTGTCTACGTGATAGTTCGCATAGGAAGCATTGATAAACGGACTGACGATGCTCAGGTCTGCCAGCATGAAATCGCCGAATATGAAGCCATTGCTGGGTATCTGTTCTTCGAGGTAATCCAGAACCGGAGGTAGCTGCTTGTCGATAATTTTGGACACCAGTTCTTCATCGGGGTCCTGTTTGAAAGCAAACGGACGCATAAATCGCTGAAAAAAGATCCCGGTCGCGAGCTCGGTGACATATGTGCCACCCATCTCTTCATACCAATCGGCCCTCGCGAGATCTGCTGCGTGGGCCGGATACAGTGCAGGTTCAGGATAGGCATTTTCTATATAGCGGCAGATTACCTTCGAGTCGGCAATGGTCAGATCGCCATCAGTGATGGACGGTACTTTTGCCAGAGGGTTTATTTTTTTGTATTCCTCATCGCCAGAGAAGGGCATTTGACGGACGATCTCATAGGGCGCGCCTTTGATGTCCAATGCGATAAAAACTTTTCTGACGAATGGTGAGCCGTGCACACCGTAGACTTTAATCATGGGAGCCTCCTTTTAGCTTGGGCGTACGGACAGTGCCCTTTTTTAAAAAATCGTTCTGTCTGTCGACGCGCGTCCAGCAAACGACAATCTTTGAAGACCAGTGTGCTAAAAACAGGCGGCAAATTTGCAGGCCAAGCAGTGCAGGCTCGGGCTGAAGCCGGTGTCTGTCCAGACAAAGCTGACTTTTGTTCAGTCTCAATCGTTGGTGTCAGTAGCGCATATGTTTAGCCGCTGGAACTCTTTTCGGTTTCATATGCACCAACAAAATCCGTGTGTACCGTTTGAAATGCGGGAAAGTGTGCATCACCTTTTCCTTGTTTAGAGCGCTACATTTTTATTTGGAAGGCTGCCACCGTCTCCTGTGCGATTTTTTGCAGGTACCAGGTCTCGGCCTTGGGCAGACGTCCAAAATAGTCGTAGTTCAGGCCCTCAAGGTTGCCGCCGTAAAGTGACAGATACACAACACAAGCCCCTAGATAGGTGCCCCGTAGGTTGGGGTGGGTGCCATCAAAATCCGCATGCAGCGAGAAATCTGGCCGCTGCTGATACGACCTCGCGAAGGCAAGTCCAACCGGAGCAATAGTGGCTTTAGCGGCTTTAGCGGCCTCTATGTAGGTGTTGGCGACCGTTTCGATCATGTCGGCATCGGTGCGCGGATGAGGCGGCACATAGGCGTGGGTCATGTAGAGCATGGGCGCAGCGCCGTGGGCTCTTACTTTGCCAGCATAGCGAACGACGGTTTCTAGGAACGTCGCTCGATCCTCAGGGGTAAGTGACTCAAAGCTTGCCCCCTGCATGATGACTGTGTGGAAGGGTTGATCAACGCCAATATTTTCAGGGGCTAGTAGCCAATCGATGTTGTGATGCTTAAGTTTTACTCCGCCGATGGTGGCTGATGTGAATGCGAAGCTACCTGGCGTACTGGGGTGACGCTCTATCGCCATACGCTCAACATGGTTGTGCAGGCTGTCGTTGTAGTAGAGGTAACTGTTGCCCACAAATAGTACGCGCTGGGGTACGGCCTGCTCAGGGCCTGCCGTCGCGGGAAGAGAACTAAAGATGATTAGAAGCGCCAGCGTGAATCGAATGAACATGTTGTTTCCGTTTTTGTATTTCTGATTTTGATTTTCAGCGTTTATCTCGACGCTTCAAAATTGCACTGGATATCAATGTGGCATTGCTTGCGAGGTGTGGTCCGATGTCAGTGATACGGTGTCATATCGATGCCAAAGGACGCATAGCGTGCTTCGACTGCGGCCAGGGTATGGGGTGTCCAGTAATCGTGTCCTGGTGCAGGAAAACCCAGTACCGTGCGCTGCTCTACCGTCGCCTCAGCGATAAGTTTTTCCATTAACTTGTCGGGTTCGTACATTGACCAAGACCATCCAGAATGTGCTGGGGTGAGCCACTCTCGGCCAGCCTTGCAAAATGTGAGGTTTTGCACCAAGCGTAGGGTGTCTGATTTGACGGGTCGACCGCGATGCCAGGTGTCGTGACGATACAGCAGCACAGATCCGAACTGATATCGGGCCACCACCTCTCTGGGGTATAGGTGTTGTGCGCGAAATGCTGCGCCCTGAGGGTCTTGCGATGCCATATAGGCTTCCGCTTTGGTGCGATCATTAACGTAGTCTAAAGCGCCCACACCGGGAGATTGCACGATGGGCCAAGGATAGGCTGGATCGTCGTATCCGCTGCGTGGCACCACGGCAGTTGCACCCTCGCAATCCTCATAGTTGTTGAGGTAAACGATCATCTCGACCGCTTCAGGGCTGTTCCACTCCGGTGGATGCACAAGCGAGTGGTTGGGATAGTCGCAGTGCATGCGCTGATCGCGGTTGTCGTCCTCTTTTAGCGCATCTATCCCGAGGCCCGTTTTTGGGTTTGGACTGCCGTACTTTGGCCACAAATCCGATTGGCTAAGCCTAAGTCCCATGACAGGCACAGCGAGCAAGTCCGCCGCGGCCTGCAGCAGTGCTGGATGCAGGGTGACCGCGTTGAACGCGGTTGAGCGCGAAGGAAAAACGAAGCTCTGTCCGCTGCTGAAGTCGGTAAAACGTTTTGACGCCTTGCTGCCAGGAACTGGGTAATGGTTCTGTGCATCTTGTTTCAGTTCAGCAAGAAGAGGCCGGGGCAGCAGATCATGCACCAGCGCAAAGCCTTGCTCGCGCCAACTTTGAATATCGCTCTCGCTTAAGCGGGTCTCGCTCAGTGGCTGGGACTCAATGAATGAAACCGATGGGTCTTGCATAGCTCGCTCCGTGCGGTGTGCTGACAATCCTAGCGCTCAAACACCGCAACTAGAACGCACGTTAGCCTACCAAAGTTGCCGTCGGCGGGTGACTATGGGCCTTGCGACGCGGATAACATCGAAGTCATGGGATGCAGCGAGCACGAGTATGAACAACAATCCCCAGCCAGTGTTCTCTTCCCGGGCAGTTCTGATGAACTTTCTGGTGTTGGTTTTGTGCTCGCAATTTGCCTTTGCGGTTTTGGCCATGAAGGGAGCCCTGCTGCCGCAGATGCTCGAACTTTGGAACATCTCCAAGACCCAGTTCGGCATGCTGATGTCGATCTACGGCATCGTGCACAACATCTTTTACGTGGCGCTGGCTTGGGTACAAGACCGTTTTTCGGCCAGGGTTCTGATTCCGGTGAATATGGTCATGGGCGGGGTCACCACGTTTTTTCTTGGTCAAACAACCGATTTTGCCACTCTATGCTTTTTGTTCGTCATGCTGTCTCTTTGGTGTGAGGGGGCATTTTGGCCGGCAGTTTTGTCTGCCGTGCGAAAGACCACTGCCGACTCAAACCAGGGCAAAATTTTTGGCTTGCTTGAAGGCGGTCGGGGGTGTGTGGAGCTACTGCAGAACAGTTTGACCGTGGCACTCTACGTTTACTTGGGCTACAGCATTCTGGGACTGCAGCTGGCCTTTATGGTGAACGCCTTGGTCATGGTCATACTTGGGGTGGTCGCTTGGTTTATGTTGCCATCCCAGACGCTGCTCAAAACCGATAACGATCCTCGCCAAGCAAACCAGGAGGTGCTGGCAGGTATGAAGCTGACGCTGCGTTTACCCGAGGTATGGCTCGCTGGCGCCGTTGGCTTTTGTGTCTACTTTGTTTATACGGCCATGCCGTACTTCGTGACCTATCTGGATGAAATGTATGTACTGCCTGCACTGGCCATATCGATCTTTGGCATCGCCTCAACATCGGGTGGGCGCATTGCAGTCGCCTTTCCATCGGGGTTCATCGCGGGCCGACTCTTTGGCGGCGCCGTTGGCGGTCTCGGTGGAGGCTTTGCGCTTACCCTAGTGCTGGGACTGGCAATGGTTGGCCTGACGTGGATAGAGGCTGCGTCTTGGTTAGCGATGGTTTGTTTAATGGGGATCGCCTTCGCTATCTTTTTCATGCGCGCCCTGTACTTTGCGCCCTACGGAGAAATGGGGTTGCCGCAACGCTTCTCTGGTTCCGTGATCGCCATTGCCTCCTTTATCGTGTATCTGCCGTCGTCCTTCGCCTACCTGCTTTGGGCGTTGATTTTAGATGGCAATCCTGGCGCCGAGGGTTATCTGCAGATGTTTTTTGCGATCAGTGTTTTGTCGATTGTCGGCCTGTTCCTAGCTCGCACGCTGCGCCGACGCATGAGTAGCGGCACAGCTCAGCACGTTGCGCAGCAGGTGATACAGCTGGATGCAACGCTCGGGCTGCAGGGAGAAGAGAAAAAACTCAGCGATCTGATTGATCAAGCGAACAATAAAAACAAACGGGAGTTTTCGCCATGAATATTAGCCCCCATGAGAACGATTTTGGTGCTGCCATTGAGGGCGTCGATTTGTCCAAGGCGCTAAGCGCTGAAGAAGTCTCGCAGATTCGTCGCGCATGGTTGCGATATCGGATGGTGTATTTTCCTGATCAGCCAATGACCCATGAGCAGCTGGAGAAGTTCAGCCTAGCCATCGGATCTTTTGGTGATGATCCCTATGTGCGGGCCATTGACGGTCACCCGCATATTGTCGAGGTGAGGCGTGAACCCGAAGAAGATGTGCCGCTGTTTGGCGGCACCTGGCACTCGGACTGGTCGTTTCAAAAAACACCCCCGAATGCGACCATATTGCACGCTAAGATTATTCCCCCGGTTGGCGGTGATACCCACTACTGCGATGGGGTGAAGGCGTTCTCCGCGCTCGATTCCGCGATGCAAGCTCGGCTGGAGGGTCTCCACGCGTTGCACAGTGCCCGAAAACCCTACAGTCACGAAGGAGTCAAAGCCGGAGGCGGGGATAGGCGCAGTATGACTCTTCTTCCTAGCGATAAAGCGCTTAGTATCCAACGCCACCCCCTGGTTAGAACTCATCCTGAAACCGGTGAAAAGGTCCTGTGGGTGAATCCGCTGTACACTATTGGGGTTGATGGCCTGTCCGAGAAGGAGGGCGAAGCATTGCTCGGCGAGCTTTTCGGGCATATGAAAGCCCCGGAGTTTATCTACCGTCATCGCTGGCGGGAGAACATGCTCGGTATGTGGGATAACCGCTGCGTGATGCACAGTGCCCAGGGCGGCTATGCCGGACATCGGCGCGTACTGCACCGGTTAACGGTTGCAGGAAGCGCGCCTTACTAAAGCGCCGTTCCCTTGGCTATACGTCTGCCAGCTAGATTTCTCGTTGAGGAACTGACGATTCTTCAGCGGGTTAGGTTACGCGCATCTTGGCCTCGTTTGGTGCAGGGTGTTTACTGACACAATTTCGACGGACGAAGCCACCATGCGCATACCCCTCATTGTACTTACCACTGCCGCGCTTGCCGCGGGCTGCGACGCTGCTAACGAAGTTGAGCCTAGCACCAAGCCGATGGTCGGCTACCCTGAAACTCAGCAAATCCCTGTGGTTGATGCGTACTTCGACACATCGATCACAGACCCTTATCGGTGGTTAGAAGACGATCACAGTGACGCGACCAAGGCATGGGTGGATGCGCAAAACGCCGTCACCTTCGGCTATTTGAAGAAACTGCCGCGCAGGCAAGAGTTGCGTGATCGTCTCGGGCGGCTACTCGACTACGAACGCGAGAGCGCCCCGTTTGAGGAGGGTGGCTACACCTATTTTTACCGCAATGCCGGTTTGCAAAATCAGTCCGTGATTTACCGGACCGATAAGTCCGGAGTAGAACGAGTGTTTCTAGATCCAAACACATTGTCGCCAGACGGCACCACGTCTGTCTCTTCTCTGTCATTCTCACCATCGGGCAAGTTAGCGGCGTATCAAAAGAGCGAGGGTGGTGCAGACTGGCGCAGCGTAGAGGTGCTCAACGCCGAAACGTTGTCGGTCATCGACCGCATTGATGACGTGAAGTTCAGCGGCATCGCGTGGCGGGGTGAGGCGGGGTTTTACTACTCGCGCTATGACGCTCAAGACGGTGAGGAACTTACTGCCAAAACCGATCAACATCGGCTCTATTTTCACAAAGTAGGTCAGCCTCAGGCTGCAGATGACGTGGTTTTCGGCGACGGCGAAACGTTCCGTTACGTGTCGGGGTACGTGACCGAAGATCAACGGTTTCTGGTGGTCTACGCCAGCAACACGACAGCTGGGAATCGTTTATTCGTTATGGACCTCAACGATCCAAGGGGCCAGCTGGTTAACGTCGTTGACGACGAGACCTCAGATATCAGCGTGATTTTCAGTCAGGACGGTATGTTGTATGCCCAGACCAATCGCGCTGCGCCAAACAGCCGCCTGGTCAAATTCAATCTGCAAGCGCCCACTGCGTGGCAGGATGTTATTCCAGAGTCTGAGCAGGTGCTGGATGCCTCGGCTGTAGGAGGGTACTTCTTCGCGCAATACATGGTGGATGCCATCGCGCGGGTAGAGCAATACTCTCTCGACGGGCAAAGACTGCGCGAGATCGTGCTGCCAGGGCCTGGTGATGCTTCAGGTTTTCGTGGCAAGGCCAAGAACACGGTGGCCTATTACAGCTTTCAGAATTACAAAACCCCCAGCACGTTGTTCCGACTCGAGCTGGCCAGCGGTGACAGTTCAGTGTATCGCGCCTCGAAGGCAGATTTTGATAGCGCTGGCTATGTCTCAAAACAGGTGTTCTACAGTTCTAAGGATGGCACTCGTGTGCCCATGATCATTACTCACCGAGCCGATTTAGATCAAAACCAAACCCATCCCACCATGCTGTACGGCTATGGTGGTTTTGATATCAGCCTGACGCCACGGTTCTCTAGCACGATGGCGGCCTGGCTTGAGGCTGGTGGTGTTTATGCGGTACCCAATTTGCGCGGCGGCGGTGAATACGGCAAGGCTTGGCACAATGCCGGCACTCAAATGCAAAAACAGAATGTGTTTGACGACTTTATGGCCGCCGCCGAGTACCTCATCAATAACGGCATAACCGAATCGACTAAGCTGGCCATTCGTGGAGGAAGCAATGGAGGTTTGCTTGTTGGCGCGGTTATGACCCAGCGACCCGATCTTGCAGCCGTTGCGCTGCCTGCTGTCGGTGTGCTCGACATGCTGCGTTATCACACATTTACGGCGGGTGCCGGCTGGTCGTACGACTACGGTACTGCGGAACAATCCAAGGAGATGTTCGAATATTTGCTTAGCTATTCGCCAGTGCACAATGTTCGAGCTGGAACTGCCTACCCGGCAACCTTGGTGACCACCGGCGATCACGACGATCGCGTTGTGCCTGCCCATTCCTTTAAATTCGCCGCTGAACTACAGGCAAAGCAAGCTGGAGATGCGCCGGTTCTGATTCGGGTGGAGAAAGATGCCGGTCACGGTGCCGGCACGCCAACGAGCAAGATCATTGATCTATACGCAGACGTGCTGGCGTTCACCTTTGCCAACATGGCAGGTCCCGCAAGGGTGCCTGACATGGCGAAGGACGAATCTTAAAAACCGCTCAATTCATACCCACAATCTCATACCCGGTACCGGTTGCGGCAGTGATCAAGATTCGTCCGCCCATGCCGGAATGGGTTTGGCAGTAGTAGTACAAGGTCTCAGCGTCGATATCCGCTGGCACCGTGAACTGCAGATAGGCGCCGCTACTGCCAGCGCTGCCGACATAGTCAATATTGCTTGTGTACTCAGAGCCGCCACCGTGGGTACCGTCTTCCTGCAGCGAAAGTCGCATGGGGTGAGTCGAGTTGGACGAATCACTTTGCAGGAAACGATAGGTCTTGCCGGCCTCCAGACGGATGTCCGGACTTTCGTTGTTTGTGATGTCGTTGGCGTAGTACTTGTTGCCGCTCCCGTACATATTTGTCCCGCTATCAACGGTAATGTTGATCTCCAACGGTGCCTCTGACGAGGTTTCAGCAATGTCGACGATCTCGATAGTGATCGCTTGGGTCGTCGACGTGGTGCCATCACTCACCACGACGTCAGTTTGGTAGGTGGTCTTGGTCTCGTAATCTGGCGCGCTCAGAAAAACCAGCACGCCGGTTTGCAAATCGATTGATAGATCTTGAGCATCGCCGCCATTGAGGGAGAAAGACAGCATATCCGAGTCGGCGTCAGTCGCCTCTACTGTCGTAATACTCGTTTGGTTCTCATTCACCGAGATAGTTGATACAAGATCAGCAAACGCCGGCGCAGCATTGCTGCTGGTTGTAGTAGTGCTCGAACCGCTGGTGCCCGCACTGCCTGTTGAAGTACTGCCTGTTGAAGCACTGCTGTATGAGCTGTCTGAACCACCGCCACCGCCGCCACCGCCGCAAGCGGTAAGCGTGACTGTGATGGCTCCGAGAATAATAGGGATAAATGAGCTGCGCATGGACGAACCTTTTCTTGTTGATTAAGAAAAATCAAAATGCGGAAAGGGCCGTGTGCGTCCATGGGGCGACGCGTCGAATTTCTGTGGATTCGATATTTTGTCTAGTTTGGGGGCTGCAATTTGATTCGACATTACATCGACAAAGGCGACGACGGATTTGTATCTACATGGCTAGAGCCGCTCAACCATCTGCGGTTATGAGTCACCTGAGTCTGTCGATCTGTCAAAGGCCGATCGAGGCAGCAGCCGTCAGACCAACCGAAATTCAAAACCGCATAGCGCAAGTGCCTCGCCTGCTCGACTTCTGTCCGTGGCATATAGATCTGCTGCGGACAGTCCGTCTCCGCGCCCGTCCTTTGCTTCAATAAAACGTATCTGGGCGTCATCGAGTTCAATCACCCCTTCCCGTACAGGACTGCCCGTGGCCTTTGCCCATCGGGCTGCCATGGCTTCCGGATCATCGGCTTGGATATCAATGGCGACGATGCGAGTTACCACGTTGCTGAGCGAGTGATAGGCCCAGTCGTGACCAGCCCACAACCAGCTCTCAGGCGGGTCAGCTTGATCGAGCGACAAGATCGCGCCGCCGACGTCCTTGGGGTGCAGATGAATGCCGTGAATCGACGCACCATTTTGTTCAACTCGACCGTCATGCACGATGCGAAGCCCAGCATCGGCTACCCTGGCTTTTTGCCGCATGAGGTCATCGGTCTGCAGTAGCACCATATAGCCGCCGTCGCCGCGGCGATCAATAAAGCGTCCAGCGGTAGTGCCGGGTTGTTTGGGGGCCACCACTTCGAGTAATTGGTCGCCAATGGCATAAAGTCCATGCCGTAATCCGAATTGCGATAGCCCAGGGTCGCGGTAGCACACCTCTAAACCCAGCTGTTCACAAATCTCTTGCTCCACACTGCGCAGCTCTGAGGCCACCAAGGCAATTTGGCGTAGTCGCAACATAGTTCTCTCCCGAATTTGACGCGCCCAGTCTAGCCAATGCAGGAGAGGCTGGCGATACAGCCAGCAGACCCTGCGGCGGCTCGCGGTGAGAGACTACTGAGTGCGGTAGGCGGTAAAGGGCAGCGTTCTTTTGCCAAGGTCATCATGAATAGGTCCACATGAATAAGTCCACATCGCCCTTGGTATAGAACATGTCACCCTTGGAGAACTGCTCTAAGGTGTACAGGGTAATCGCAAAAAAACGAAGCAACAGTGGCCTTTCTCTTATCGGGTGATGCGAGCTACATTACGGGTGCCAGCATTTTTGTCGTCGATGGGTATCTCGCAACTTGAACCAAGGATGCCGCTGGCGGCGCAAAAAAGAAGAAAAAAAGTAAGCGGTAAACGCGGAGGACAAAATGAGCGAAGGCGTAACAGAACAAAATGGCGATTGGCAGCCAACGGCCTGTAACCTGTGTTACGCCAACTGCGGCATCTTGGTGAAAACTGGCGGCGAAGATGGCCGCTCGATCATTAAGGTTAAGGGTGATCGCGAACATCCTGCGTCTCGGGGCTACATCTGCAACAAGGCTGCCCAGATCAACTTCTATCAAAGTGGCAAAGACCGCATCTCTCAGCCTCAGCGTCGCCGGGCTGATGGCGGTTATGACGCCATCTCGTGGGAAGTGGCGATTCAAGAGATCGCCGAAAAAATGTCGGCTATCAAGGCAACCTACGGTGGCGACAAGATTTTCCGCTACGGCGGAGGTGGGCAGGGCAATCATCTGGGCGGCAGTTATTTCAGCTCAGTGTCTAAAGCCCTAGACATGCGCTTTCAGAGCAACGCACTCGCTCAAGAGAAGACTGGCTACGCATGGATGATGGGTCGCATGTTCGGCACCAATGTGCATGGCGAAATGGAGCACACCCAGTGCTTGTTTATTGTTGGTAAAAACCCCTGGCAGTCGAACAGCATTCAGCGTGCCCGGGTGCTTTTGAAAGAGGTGTCCCAGGACCCCGATAGAACGCTCATCGTGGTCGATCCCCGACGCACCGAGAGTGCGGAACTAGCGGACATTCACCTGGCCGTGAAACCTGGTCGGGATGCCTGGGCGCTGAGCGCCATGATCGCCCATGTGATACAGCAGAGCCTGATACCCATGGACTGGCTACACGAAAACGTCCTTGGTCTTGAACGCGTACTTGAGAGATTTTCGGATATCGATGTGGATGGTTACGCAGCGTTTGCTGGGCTGAACCCCACAGATGTGCGTGCTGCTGCGGAAGCCATCGCGAAGTCAAAAACCAGCGCCTACTACGAAGATTTGGGTGTGCAGATGGCGCCTCACTCCACGCTGTTGAGCTATCTCAACTTGCTGATGATGACGATCACCGGACACTTCGGAAGGCCGGATACGTTGGCGCCGTTGAAATCTCTCATAGGTCAGTTTTTTGCCCTGCATGATGTGGCTGAGGCCGATGATGCGGGTTATGAGCCTCAGGGCCGTCTTTCTCCTGTGGTGGGTGCGCGGATCGTGGGCGGACTGGTGCCGTGTAACGTGATTCCGGAAGAAATTTTGACAGAGCACCCAAACCGCTATCGCGCACTCTGGGTCGAAAGCGGTAACCCCTGTCACTCTCTGGCGGATTCACAGCGCTGGCGCGAGGCCATGCGCAAGCTGGATTTGTCCGTGGTGATTGACGTGTCGATGACCGAGACCGCGAGGGAAGCAGACTATGTGCTGCCGGCCTCAAGCCAATACGAAAAGTGGGAATCCACATTCTTTAACTTCGAGTATCCGGAAAACCACCATCATTTACGCGCTCCGGTCTGTCCGCCCATGCCGGGCACCTTGTCAGAGCCAGAAATTCATGCGCGCATGATAGAGGCCCTGCGGCCTTTTGAACTCGCAGAAATCGAGCCGCTTAAAGCCATTGCTCAGCAGGGCTTAGAGACGTTCAGTCCTGCGATGTTCGAGGCCATCACGAAGCACCCGCACTGGGGGCCTTATCTGCCCTATGTTCTGTATCGCACGCTGGGTCCTGCCCTGCCTGAAGGTGCGGCTGCAGCGGCATCCTACTGGCTGTTAGCGCAACGCTTCGCCACCGAGCATGCCGAGGCGGTGGTGCGAGCAGGCTTCAGTGGCCAAGGCCTTGATCTTGGCAATGCGCTCTTTGAGGGCATTTTGCAGGGCCGGTCTGGGGTCGTTTTCTCCAAAAGCGATATTGCCAACAGCTTCGCAGAGCTTGGCTTTGCCGATAAAAAGATACGTTTAGCGGTAGGCGAGATGCTCGATGAAGTGGCAGGCCTAGCGAGCCTAGAAGACTTAGTGCCGAAAGATCCGGATTTTCCACTGTTGTTGGCGGCAGGAGAGCGTCGAGCCTATACAGCCAACACAATTGTTCGCGATCCGGGTTGGGTCAAAAAGCCAAGCGCAGCGGCGCTGGCGGTGAATCCAGAGGACGCCGCGGAGTGTGGTGTTGGCGATGGCGAGCAAGTGCGGCTAGTGACACAGGCAGGCGCCGCAAATGTATTGATCACTGTCGATGACCGCATGATGCGCGGCACCCTGTCATTGCCCAACGGGCTGGGTTTGCTTTATCCAGACGGCCAAGGGAAGGATACGGCTCTTGGTGTCGCGCCCAACGAGCTTACTACGACGGGGCTGCGCGATAAGTTTTTGGGCACACCTCTGCATAAACATGTACCTGCGCGCATTGAACCAATTGCGGCTGCCTAGTTGGCATAGTGCCAATGACTGAGGGCTCGACAAAAAAGCGCTGCGTGATGGTGATGTATGACACCCTGTGCCGGCACTTCATGCCATCCTACGGTAACGAGTGGGTTAAGGCGCCAAATTTTCAGCGCCTAGCCCAGCGCACAGTGCAGTTCGATAATTTTTATGTTGGCTCTATGCCGTGCATGCCTGCGCGCCGCGAAATGCACACGGGTCGGTACAATTTTCTGCATCGTTCCTGGGGGCCGCTGGAGCCCTTTGACGACTCCATGCCCGAACTGCTGGACCAACAAGGGGTGCATTCCCATAAGGTGACGGATCATCATCACTACTGGGAGGATGGGGGCGCGACCTATCACCAGCGGTATACCACGTTTGATCTGGTCCGCGGTCAAGAGGGCGATAAGTGGATTGGCGATGTCGAAAAGCTGCGGGATCCCAGCTTCGGCGCTGACCGCTGGCCGGAAATTCAGCGTCTTGCGATGCCAAAGCAAGACATGATCAATCGCGAGCATATGACCCGCGCAGAGCTTCAGCCCCAGCACATAACTTTCGATTTGGGGCTGGAATTTATCGAGCGGAACAAAGACGCTGATCGATGGTTCTTGCAGATTGAGACGTTTGACCCTCACGAACCGTTTTTCTCGCAAGAAGAGTTTCAGAGGCTGTATCCCCACGAATACGGCGGACCGCCCTTTGACTGGCCCCCGTATCGTGAGCTGCGCGAAGATCAGCAAACCGTTGAGCATATTCGCTACATGTATGCATCACTGGTGTCGTTCTGCGATCAACAGTTGGGTCGCGTACTCGATGTTTTTGATGAACATAACTTGTGGCAGGACACCTTGCTGTTGGTGAATACCGACCATGGGTTTTTGATGGGTGAGCATGACTGGTGGGCTAAGGTTGTGACGCCGTTTTTTCAGGAGGTCGCGCACATACCTTTTTGGGTCTATGACCCACGCGTGCCGGAGTGTGTGAACACGACAAGTCAGGCGCTGGCGCAAACCATTGATCTGGCCCCGACGGTTTTGGATTACTTCGATATCCCGGTGCCGCCAGACATGCAGGGCCGGCGGCTACTCGATGCGATGCGAGGTGACGATGCCATACGCTCGGCAAGCCTCTATGGCGTGATGGGTGGTCAGGTCAACGTCACCGATGGGCGTTATGTGTACATGCGCGGCAGCGCCACCGACGACAATGGACCGCTATACGAATACACCTTGATGCCTACCCATATGCGCTCACGCTTTGCGCCAGCGGAGCTACAAGACTGGCAGCGCTCGGACGGGTTTGGGTTTACCAAGGACTGCAAAGTGATGCGCATTCCTACGCGCACGCCTAAGGCCCTTCTGAGCGGCGACACTCCCATGGGACGTGGTCGCAGGTCGACTCTGCTGTTCGACGTG
>JADHNQ010000022.1 GCA_016779425.1 Pseudomonadales bacterium
GCTCAAAAGTACTGTTCAGCCTCTATCATGTTCGATAGGGCTGGCGTGGTTATTTCGCATTCCTTCGAGCTACAGGAATCCGCCTAGACACGACCCCGAGCCTGTCTCTGGTTCTGTCTCTGACTCAGGAGCCAAACCCGGCGGGCTGTTATAAGTGATATGTGGTTTTTGTCATCACTTTGGCTAACCCGCGCATGACACGCTTGACCGACTTTGGAAATTCCTGACCTCCGTCTGCCAGGGCCTGGGCGCCATGACGACTTTCATCAGCGCGCATGGCTTCTAAAACCTTGCGACTTTTCTCGTCGTGCCCCGGCAGGGTCTGCAAATGCTCGTCGAGATGCTGCACCACCTGATCTTCGGTCGCTTCGACAAAACCTAAACTTACTCGGTCCCCCATAAGACCTGCTGCGGCACCCATGACAAAGGAGAGTCCGAAAAACACAGGATCGAGCAAACTCGGCCTGGCATCCAGCTCACGGAGACGAGACCGACACCAAACCAGGTGGTCCTGCTCTTCAGCCGCCGCAGACATTAGCGACGCCTTCGCGTTTGTGTCCGACGCCATCAGCGCCTGTCCCTCATAAAGCGCCTGGGCGCAAACTTCACCGGTGTGGTTGACCCTCATCAGACCTGCAACGTGGGAACGTTCTTGTGCCGTCAAATCTGCTTCTGCCACATCCTCCGCAGGGTTGGGCCGAGCCGCTTGATGTATGCCGGTCAAGGTTCGCAAACCTCGGTCAAAGCCAGTGATCCATTCATCGACCCCATGGCTTGCGCGATAATGACGAGTCCTTGCGCTACCCATGAGACACCTCGTTCTCTCTGGCCACTGCCCGATACCCAATATCCTTGCGAAAATAGCGACCCCGCCAACCGATGGATTCGATTCGCTCATAGGCACGAAACTGCGCCATGGCAGCGGTATCGCCGAGGCCTACCACACACAGAACCCGTCCTCCGGCGGTTATCACGGCGTCGTTTTCTTTACGGGTACCAGCATGAAACACTTTCGTATCTTCGAGATTTTTATCTAAACCCGTAATGGGATCCCCAGTTTCATAACTGCTTGGATAACCCCCCGCCGCCATAACAACACCTAGAGCTGTGCGTGGATCGAAAGCCAAACTATCCGTTTGCAAAGCTCCCGCAGCAGCTTGCTGCAACGCGGGCAGCAAATCGCTGCGTAGACGCATCATGATTGGCTGGGCCTCTGGATCGCCAAATCGGCAGTTAAACTCCACCACCTTAATCTCGCCGTCTGGGCTGACCATTAATCCCGCGTACAAAAAACCGCGATAGGGTGAGCCTTCTGCCCGCATGCCTTTCAATGTTGGCAAAATCACTTCTTCCATCGCCCGGTCATGTATCTGCTGGGTCACTACCGGCGCTGGCGAATAGGCACCCATACCACCCGTATTTGGACCGCGATCTCCGTCATCCCGCGCCTTATGATCTTGCGAAGACGCAAAAGGAATGGCCTTGGTGCCATCGCACAAACAAATGAAACTCGCCTCTTCACCGGGCAAGAACTCCTCAACCACAACCCGATGACCAGCTTCGCCAAAGCCACTGCCGCTAAGCATGTCGTCGATTGCGTTAGCCGCCTCCTCTTCCGTCTGCGCAACGACGACACCCTTACCAGCCGCCAGGCCGTCTGCCTTGATCACGATGGGTGCCCCCTGTGATTGGACATAAGCCTTGGCCGCAGCAGCATCGCTGAAGGTTTCATGGGCTGCTGTAGGAATTGCGTAGCGTTGCATAAAGTCTTTGCTGAAAGCCTTGGAGCCTTCCAGACGAGCTGCATTCGCCGTTGGACCAAAACAGGCCAAATTGACTTCAACAAATGCGTCGACGATACCAGCAACCAAGGGTACCTCTGGACCGACGACCGTGAATTCAATGTTCTCGCGCTGACACAGAGTAATCAGACCCTCGGTATCGGTGGCCGCGATGTCGACGTTTCTGACACCAGGCTCTTGCTGGGTTCCTGCATTACCCGGTGCCACTATTACTTCGTCCACGTCTGCACTTTGTTTCAGCTTCCAAGCCAGAGCGTGTTCACGCCCACCAGATCCAACGACCAGTACTTTCATAGTGATAAATGCCTCGTCTCGCTTGGCAACATCAGTGCCTAAAGTGTCTTACGCCGGTGAACACCATGGCAAGACCGTGCTCATTTGCAGCATCAATAACTTCTTGATCGCGTACCGACCCACCGGGTTGAATTACGGCGGCGATGCCGGCTTCGGCAGCGGCGTCGATGCCATCTCGAAATGGAAAGAAGGCATCCGACGCCATCACTGCGCCATGAACCACCAGGCCCTCTTCTGCTGCTTTAAGTCCCGCAATCTTCGCGCTGACCACTCGACTCATCTGCCCAGCGCCAACGCCGACTGTCTGCAAATTACGTGCATAAACAATCGCATTTGACTTGGTGAACCATGCGACCTTCCAAGCAAAGAGTAAATCCTGCATTTGAGCATCGCTGGGTTGATGCTTGCTAACTATCTTTAAAGCTTCTTCGTCCAGACATAGCTCGTCCGCATCCTGAACCAATAAGCCACCGCCAACGCGTTTAATTTCACGACCTCTGGGAGCAGCATCCAGTTCACCGCAAACCAGCAAGCGTACATTTTTTTTCTGCTTCGCCACCTCAACAGCAGCAGCATCCACATCCGGGGCTATGATCACTTCAACAAACTGTTTGGTTAAAATACTGTCGAGCAAGTTTCCGGACAAAGGCTGGTTGAAGGCGATGATGCCGCCAAAGGCAGAGGTTGGGTCCGTGGCAAATGCCTTGCCATAGGCCTCGGCAAGATCTGCTCCAAGACCAACGCCACAGGGATTGGCGTGCTTGACGATCACGCAGGCTGGCGCGTCGAAGACTTTCACGCATTCCAGCGCGGCATCAGTGTCTGCAATATTGTTATAGGACAGCGCCTTGCCCTGTAGCTGCTGATAGTTGGCAATGGTGCCCGGCACCGGCTTGCCCACCTCACGATAAAAGGCTGCGGCTTGATGGGGATTTTCTCCATACCGCATGTCGGCGGTCTTGCTGTAAGTGAGCGTAAGTGAGTCGGGCAACGGTTCTTGCGCGCCTAGATAGCCTGCTACCGTTGCATCATATTGGGCGGTATGGCGGAACGCCTTGATCGCAAAAGCGCGGCGCATTTCAAGATCTATCTGACCTGCCTGCATTGCTGCCATCACCTGGGCATAGTCGTGAGGGCTTGTCACCGTTAACACATCAGCATGGTTCTTCGCGCCAGAGCGCACCATGGCGGGGCCGCCGATGTCGATGTTCTCTATCGCCATCGCGTCCGTACAGTCGTCTCGGGCAATGGTTTCAGCGAAGGGATAAAGATTTACCACGATCAGGTCGATGGGCGGGATATCGTTGGCGTCCATTACCGCATCATCGGTACCGCGCCGACCGAGAATCCCGCCATGAATTTTGGGATGCAGAGTCTTAACTCGACCGTCCATCATTTCTGGAAAGCCCGTATGCCCGGCTACTTCCTTTACAGCGACTCCAGCATCCTGCAGCGTCTTAAAGGTGCCCCCAGTGGACAGCAGCTCCACCCCGGCATCAGCTAAGGCTTGACCAAATTCAACAATACCCGCCTTGTCTGAAACGCTGATCAACGCTCGACGAATTTGCAATGCCATCTATGCTCCTGCTTCACGGCAAATGCCGTATCTATCAAACTGTTTTAGGCCGCTGCCTTGGGCTGGGAGGTATTTATCGCGGCATGTAGCAACATTTGTTCGCGCCGGGCCAGCAGCCAAGCATGCTGTTGCTGAGCACTAGTGAGGCCCATGAAGTCACCAGTCCACTGAGGCGTACCCCATCGCTGCAGATACGCCTGAATGTGCTTTCTCGCGATCCGAACCCCGGCATCTTCACCATAAAAAGAGTGCATGGCATCCAGATGTTCACGAATGAAATCAAAGCGCTCTGCACTAGTAGGCATCTCTAGCCCAAGGAATTCCGCGAAGATCCAGGGCTGTCCCATGGCGCCCCGACCCAGCATAACCCCATCAGCCCCACTACTTTTAAGTGCCTGCTCGGCCGATGCGTCGTCGACAATGTCGCCATTCACCAACAAGGGCACTCGCAGCAAACGACGAGCTTCGCGCACACGATCGGGACATGCATGCCCTTTGAATCGACAGGCGCGACTGCGTCCATGCATAACCACAAGTTGTGCGCCAGCCTCTTGGGCGGCGATGGCAGCCTCGGTGCCTGCACTGTCTTCGAGGCTTAGGCCTGTGCGCGTCTTGATGGAGACGGGTACATCTACGGCGGACACCACCGCTGCAACGATGCGCGAAATCTGATCGATGTTAGCCAGCAGCGCTGAGCCAGCTGCCTTGCGGCACACCTTCTTGGCTGGACAACCAAAGTTGAGATCGACCCACTCGACACCTTCGCCAGTCAAACGACGCGCTGACTCCGCCATCGTGGCTGGGTCATGGCCGGCAATTTGTACCGCCTGTGGCCGTACTTCGCTAATCAGCACACGGCGGGCACGACTCTTCCCCGTGTCCCAAAGTTCTGGCTTCGATGTCACCATCTCGCTGACCATGTGCCCCGCCCCAAATCGCCATGCCAGCGTACGAAAGGGCACATCGGTCATCCCAGCCATGGGGGCTAGCGCGACACGGTTGCGCAGGGTTTGATGCCCATAGGCAATAGGCAGGGGGCGATTTAAGAATTCAGCTACAGACATCGTGATAGCAATGGTTAAGGGCTTGAAAAGTGGAAGATTGTGCCCGCGTTTCGGGTGGCGCAATCATAGACCCTCACGCGACAAATCTGTAGCAGATCCCCGCGAACAAGCAGGCCACCCACATCGGGTGGCCTGTTACGGGCTAATCTAAAGGGTCATTTCGTAAAAACAGATTTTATTGCCGTCTGGGTCTCGGATATAGGCGCCATAGAAAATCGGCAGTCGCTCACCAGGCGCGCCTTCATCTGACGCGCCAAGTTCAATAGCCTTGTCATAGACACGAGCGATATCGTCTCTTTTCACCGGCAGAGCAAGCATATTGCCGTTGCCCGGATGCTGAGCCTGCTCATCATATGGAATGCAGATCGCCACCATGGGCTGTCCCGGCCCCGTGCCATAAAACTTGATGCGATCTTGGCCAAACATCTGTTTGCCCCCCAGTTCAGCAAAAAGCCCGTCATAGAATGCGCAGGCCTTCTCCATGTCGCTCACACCAATCGTTACGTATCCAATCATTGCGTCCTCCCTCCATCAACATATGTCTCAACGATTTTGTTAAGACGATTCTCTTTCGGTGCCCACGTTAATCAAAGCGCGGCGATCAAGCCAGTGTTCCAGTTAAACAAACCCACTCTTCGTCAGCGACCACGGGACCAAATGCAATGTCTGGATAGGCCTTCATCACTTCGGCCGCCTGATGATCAAGGATCCCCGAAAGAACAAGTGAGCCACCCCGACGAAGGCTACGCGAAAACGTAGGTGCCAACTCGATGATTGGCGCGGCCAGTATGTTGGCAGCAATAATATCGAACTGCTCAGGTGCTTGCGGACTCCGGTCACGCCCCCATTCCTCTAGCGTCAGCGTTTGAATGTGCTTGCCGACGCCATTGAATTCTGCGTTTTCCTGCGTTGCTAAGATCGCTTGACTGTCGTGATCGACAGCGACTACGCGAGCGCCCAACAGCGCAGCACCAATGGCCAAAATGCCCGATCCACACCCAAAATCCAGCACAGTTTGTTGGGCTGCGACATGACGAGCAAGCCACTCCAAACACATACGCGTGGTTGGGTGGCTACCACTACCGAAGGCCAAACCGGGCTCAAGATAAAGCGCAGCCTTGCCATTATCGGTAGCTATCATCGCTGCAGAATTTGCCGTGTCCTCGATGGCCTCGGTTTTAGGCAGCAACCGCAATCGATCACCGAACTCGGCCCTCACAGTGTGATTGGCGAGGCGTTGTTGCCAGTCTTCGTTGGCAATAAATGCCACCTCAAGGCGTTTGTGAATATCCGGATCCACTGCGCGCAAGGCTTCATTCAATCCAGCGATGCTCGTATCTAGCGAAAACAGCGCAACAAGATTGATGTGCTGCCAGAGTGGAATTTCGCCGGGCATGGGTTCCAGCACCACCTCGTCGGCCTGACTCTCATAAGTCACCGCCACCGCTCCATGGGCCAGCAGGACTTTCTCGAACTCTGCGGCCTCTTGGGTGGCGAGAGCCAGCTTGAACTGCAGCCAATTCACGAAATAGCGAAAAGAGGAGTGCCTGTGGAAACAGCTTCCGCGTTAGTGACGAAAACCTCCTTAATCGTGCCAGAAGCAGTCGCCGTTACCTCATTCATCATTTTCATACTCTCGATAATGCAAAGCACATCACCGACATTGACCTGCTGACCGATATTCACAAAGGGCACTGCCTCAGGGCTAGGAGACTGATAAAAGACGCCAGCCATGGGGGCTTTCATGGTTTGCATGGCAGATTGTGCCGATGATTCCCGTGCCGAAGAAGTGACAGGCGGCACTGCGACCGGTGCTGTCTCTAAAACCTGAGCCTTCGATTGCGCCGTCATCGAAATGCGAATGGACTCATCACCACTGCTGACCTCGAGTTCGGCAACCCCTGACTCTTCGACCAGCTCGATCAGTTTCTTTATCTTACGCAGATCCATTTTCGCTTCCTTTTTCTTAGCTCTTTTAGAGAAGAACTAGCCCCTAATCGTCTATTTGCGCCAAGGCAAACGCCAGCGCGAAGTCATAACCCGTTGTGCCCAAGCCGGCGATTACCCCGACGGCCACATCACTCAAATACGAGTGATGACGGAATTCCTCCCGGGCATGGACATTGGATATGTGCACCTCAATAAACGGGATCGCCACGCCCAGCAAGGCATCGCGCAGGGCAATGCTGGTATGCGTAAAGGCCCCAGGATTTATGAGAACAAAGTCCACCTGCAATAGCTTGGCCTGATGCACCGCATCAACCAACTCGTGTTCAGCGTTGCTTTGTATGCAGGTGATTTGCGCACCCATGGCATCGGCCGAAGCCACGAGTCGGGTTTCGACATCTGCCAATGTTTCGCTGCCATAAACAGAGGGTTCTCGCGTGCCTAGGAGATTCAGATTGGGGCCGTTGAGCAGGAGAATGTGTTTTGCCATGTTATCGCCTCTTTGTTGCCCCTGTTGATCGCTTCTGCAATTGACTTGCTGTACCTGCTCGACAGCACTGCAGCAACTTCATTGAATTTTAGCTGCACGTTCGACGAACTTATACAGATTTCGCCGGGTATTTCTAGATTTCCTCAGCCCTAAAGCGCCAGAATTTGCGCCAAATGTGCCTCTAACCGATCAGCTGAAACCTCACCTTGCACCCTAAATTCGGTCAACTCACTGCCATTTTCGCTGAAAAAGACCAAACTAGGCGGGCCAAACAGACCATACTGCTTTAACAAGGCTTGATCCTGAGCATCATTGGCAGTGACGTCCGCCCGTAAGAGGGTAAATTGCGCAAGTTGCTCTGCAACGCCCGGTTCAGGAAAGACAGATCGCTCCATTACCTTGCATGAGATACACCAATCTGCGTACAAATCCAGCAAGACGGGCCCAGATGATGAAGCCATCAGCTGCTCGACATCAGTGACTGTTTTTACCGCTTCCCAGCGCACGGCCTCGGTCTGGCCTCCTTCAGGGGACCCCACGATACCGAGGCGATGCATGGGTTTGAGTGGATCAACGCTTCCAGCACTCGCACCGATCAAGCAGGCCGCACCCCAGACGCTTAGGGTCAATCCAATCACTTGAGCGAAGCGCTGGCCCGAGGCCTTTGGCACAAATTCGAAAGCACCCAGATATACCCCTGCCGCGATCAACCAGACCGCCCAAAGAATGAGAGCCACAGAGCCTGGCACGAGCCGTTCGAGCAGCCAAATCGCCACACCCAACAACCCAAAACCGAACACGCCCTTTACCGTATCCATCCAAACACCGGCCCGCGGCAACCAGTGACCACCGCTGCCTCCTACCACCATCAATGGCACACCCATGCCCAAGCCCAGAGCAAAAAGGGCAGATCCGCCGAGCACCGCATCTCCCGTATTTGAAAGGTAAATTAATGCACCCGCTAGCGGTGCGGAAATGCAGGGCGACACCACCAGACTTGATAACGAGCCCATGACGAATACCGACGGATGGCGCCCCCCCTTTTGTGCCGCACTACGCTCGTTGATCCACTGCTGCATCCCCTGGGGAAGTGACAATTCGTAAAAGCCAAACATCGCTCCGGATAACAGCACAAAAACGGCTGCGAAGACGCTGAGCACGATTGGACTTTGCAGGGTTGCCTGCAAGTTGAGCTCGGCGCCAAACAGCCCCACCAGTAGGCCGACCAGCGCATAGGTCAATGCCATGCCCAACACATAGGCCAGTGACAGGGTAAACGCTCGCGACTTGGTCAGGCCCTCACCCTCGCCAACAATGATGGTGGACAATATAGGCACCATGGGAAAGACGCAGGGCGTAAACGCCAGCCCTATCCCCGCGATGAAAAACAGGCCTAAAGCAACCAAAAAGCTGCTGCCATGCAGGACATCTGCCATGGCGCGGTCGTCACTGATGCTTTGCCCCGACATTGCCGAGTTCGCCGGTTTTTGAGCGACGGGCGACGTCGCGGTTGATTTTGCAGTGAGCAGCGCATTTGCTGGCAGCAGCCCGCCAGCAGAGACGATAAATTTACGCACTTCAGGCGGATAGCAAAGACCGGCGTCAGCGCAACCTTGGTAGCTAATGCTCAGCTCAGCTCCATCAGGCAGGCTCCCAATCACAGGAAGCTGCACTGCAGCAGAGCCGTAGTACACCTCGACGTCGCCAAAGAACTCGTCGAACTTCGCCTTGCCCTCGGGAATGCGCATGGCTCCTAGCGCGGCGCCACTGTCGAGCGCGTTCAGACTTGCACCGAACTGATGTCGATAGAGGTAGTAGCCGTCAGGCATGTCCCAGCGCGCGACAACCACACGATTAGGCTGCAGCGTGGCTGAAAGCACAAAGGCTTCATCCACCGGCAAAAACTGTGGTTCCGCGCTCAGCCAAGATTCCTGCGAGCTGGTACTTTGCGACGCAGGCAGGCTGTCGTCACCTTGGGCAAACGCTGGCACTGTGCACGCAATCATTAAACAGGCGGTCAGGCGAGCAACACCCTGCGCAACTGCGGTCAGGCCCTTAACAGTAGTCAGATGGAACAATCGAATTACTCCTTCGTGATCCATGGCCATAGCCAGTGGATGCGGGAGCGTTAATGATAACGGATCACAGCCAGACATGGGTATGGATTCCCTCTGTGACCGCTTGTCGATTCCTCAGCATAGTCGCGCGATATGATACGATTTCCGCTAGTTCATTGGCCTGTTGGGTATCCGTATATCTGGCCCTTAGACGACTCCTGCGGGTATGCAGCACACCGTGATTCGCTTGAGCACGCAACATGGAGCAAACCTCAATCAACGGTCTCCAACATGAAACCGTCCAGCGCTGACATATGATCTGCTGAGCCAAAAATGCATTCGAACAAACCACTCATCAACCAAATACTCTCAAGACAAGCTGCTCGCACGGTGAAGCAGATTTTAGTGGCGATCATGGCGCTCATGAGCGTAATTGGCTGTGAGACCATTGAGCAACAGTCCAGTAGCGGGCAGGTTAGGGCGCTGAGCGACGCAGAAAAACGCGAAGTCCAAACACTCATTTACGATGCCGAAGATGCATACGCCAACAATCGTCTCAGTTTCCTGGACGATGGCAGCGCACTAACATTGTACCGGCAGGCGTTGAGACTGGATCCCGAAAATGCTCAGGCGCAAAGAGGCATGGAAAAGATCATTGAGCACTACGTCGCCCTGGCCCTGAAAGCGGCGAACCGCTTCGACACCGCCACCGCTCGAGCGCTACTTGATCAAGGACGCCAAATTGATCCGACCCATCCGTCGATAGCACCAGCCGAGCAATTTATTCAAACCGTTGATACTTCGCATCGCGAAGTCGTTATCCTGCGCGGGTTAAACGATGCCAAGGTTCGTGCAACGATTAACGCCCTGGTGCAGAGAGTTCAGAAAAATTGCCGCTTTCGCATCTTTGCAGCAAACGATGCACGCGCAAGACACCTATATCAGTTGCTGCGTGCAAGTTTTTTACGAAACGACTTGAATCGCCGCCCAAGGGCTTCATCTAACATCTCAACCCCGGAACGATTGGAGCGAATCTGCCAGTATGAAAACGCCTAGAGACTTCTTTCAAAGACTATCCCTATCGCAACTAGCCGTAGCGCTTTTAATGGCGCTAACACTGATGGGCTGCAGCGGCTCGGACAATGATGCGTCAGCCGACACTGCCTCTACTGAAAACCTCAGCAGTAACAGTGGCCAAGAATCTTATTCTCAAAACCCTGGCCTGAAGGATGCCTTAGCCGGCATGCACCTTATTGACGCACGTGTTCATGCTCCCGCGCCAGGGCAGCCGATGAGTGCCGGCTACTTCACCTTAATGAATCACGGCAGGGAAGCAGTCATCTTGGTTGGCATTAACTCGGATGCAGTTACCGTTCAAATGCATACAACATCGGTAGAGAATAATGGCACTACCATGCGGCCGCTAGACGCTATAACCATTGCGCCCGACGATCAGATCATCTTCCAGCCGGGCGGAAACCATCTGATGATTCGCGATCTGCCGGCTGATCTCAAAAGTCTGCCGCTCACGATGCAGTTCTCGAATGGTGCCAGTCTTGAAACCGTATTCAACGTTCTTCCAATGGATCAATGGATGAATCAGGACATAGATCACAGCAACCACTAGCAAGATAGGTAGCGCAAGAAGTTCTTTGAAACGAGAAGTGCAGCGCAGTTTTTGCGCCTGCTGCCTCTCCGAAGACACGAAAACTATACCGATGGTCTATGATGAGCGCGACTTGTTGGACGCCAGCATTGCGTTACACAAGCCTGGCTCGCAGCGGAAATGAAATTACAGCTGTTTTGTCTTTAGCGTTTAAACCGAAAGGCATTCTCCCGGTCAAAGCCAAACGAATACACTGATCTCAAGCGGGGCGAATTGATGAACTGGAAATTCTGGCGGCGTAGCGACGACACGATTGGCCCTGATCCGACCGAAGCGCATCCGCTAGACAGCGGCTTTGAGGCCCCTTCAGGCCGCCGTCGTCTGCTCGCTGATCACAAGATGTTCAAAGGTTTTTTTGGCATCGCTGGGCTATACCTTGCCAGTGCAACCGGCGTTGGCATCTGGTGGAGCCAGGAGCCAGATCGTTTCGATGTAGTGCGAAGTGCTCAGACCATGGCTGCAGGGCGAGGTGAGTTCTTGGTCCCTGGTTATCTCACCACAGCCACCACCATCGAAGTCGCTCGAACCCTACTGGAAAAGTCCGGCGGCTACTTAACCAACGACCTATTTCCTCCAGGTATTTGGCTGGACAATATTCCTTCATGGGAGATGGGTGCCCTGACATTGCTGCGAGACACCGCTCGCGTATATCGCAACGATTTATCGCGTTCCCAAAGCCAATCTGCCGAGGACCCGAACCTTGCTGAGGCCGAGGGGAAGTTTTTCTTCAACAACAATTCTTGGTTCTTGCCGGATACCGAGGGCGAGTACCGCGCTGGTATTGGATACGTCGAGGCCTATCTTGGTCAGTTAGCCGACAAATCCGCTAACCAGGCGCAGTTCTACGCTCGCAGCGACAATTTACAGTCTTGGCTGGCGGCCATGGAAACGCGTCTTGGAAGCCTGTCGCAGCGGCTATCTGCCAGCGTCGGCAAACGTCAGCTAGACACCTCTTTGGCCGGCGATGCAACCGCCACACAAAGTACCGAGACGCCTTCAGAGCAGCTGGTGCAGACCCCTTGGTTAGAGGTCGACGATGTTTTCTATGAAGCGCGCGGTTTCACCTGGGCCCTGCTGCATTTGCTGCAGGCCGTGGAATCCGATTTCGGTGACGTACTGGACAAGAAGGCCGCAAGAGTTTCTTTGCGGCAGATCATTCGGGAGCTTGAGCCCACTCAGGAGACATTGTGGAGTCCAATGGTTCTGAACGGAGACGGCTTCGGCATGATGGCCAACCACTCCTTGATCATGGCCTCTCACATTTCCCGTGCAAATGCCGCCATCATTGATCTGCGTACGCTGCTGGCCCAAGGCTAATCTGCCTGTTTAGGACTCATTTCGGCTGGCAAGTCGATGTCACATTGGTATCATACGCGCGCTCTGGGGAGTGGGTGTGGCTATTAGCGCCTTCGCGCATGGTGATTAACCTTTCCCTACTTGTTTCATTTATCTGCTGGGGATCCAAATGACTTCTACCCTCATTCCACCGCTTATTGGTGCTGCGGGCCTTTTGGTCGCGGTCATCATTTACGGCATCGTACGTCGATACGACGCAGGCACTGCCGAGCTGGTGAAAATTGCCGACGCGATTCACGAAGGCGCCATGGTTTTCATGAAGCGCGAGTACACGATGCTCGCGGTCTTTGCCTTGGTTCTGCTTGCAGGCGTTTTCTTCACCCCAGGCTTGGGTGAACACACGGCGGTCGCCTTTTTGGCTGGCGCTCTGTCATCTGCCTGTGCCGGTTGGTTTGGCATGTTTACGGCGACACAAGCCAACGTCAGAACTACCACCGCAGCTCACAACGAAGGCCAGGCAGCCGCGTTGTCCGTTGCCTTCTACGGCGGCTCGATCATGGGCTTGGCAGTTGCCTCCCTGGGTCTTATGGGGCTTGGCTTGGTATATCTGTATTTCGGCAATGATCCGGAAAGCGCCCACCACATACACGGCTTCGGCATGGGGGCTTCAGTGGTCGCTTTGTTTTCCCGCGTTGGTGGGGGCATTTACACCAAGAGCGCGGATGTTGGCGCTGACTTGGTTGGCAAGCTAGAGCAAGGTATTCCGGAAGACGACCCTCGTAATCCAGGCGTAATTGCTGACAACGTTGGTGACAATGTCGGCGACGTCGCCGGCATGGGCTCGGACATTTTTGAGTCCTACTGCGGGTCTATGATCGCGACCATCGCCATCGCATCGACTCTGGCAGTTGGTTCTCTCACAACACTGGTTCCAGGCGCCAATGAGGGCGATGCGCGCGCAGCGCTGATGTTCCTGCCATTGGCACTAGCTTCAACGGGTTTGATTGCCTCCATCATAGGTATCGGCATCGTACGCGGCTTCTCCAACGCTAACCCCGCCGTCGCGCTGCGTATCGGTATGGTGGGTACACCAGTCCTGTTTATTGGCGCTGCGTATTTCATGATGGCTAATATGGGTGTTTCAAATGACATCTGGCTGGCAGTGCTCTTTGGAGCTGCCGGCGGCGTCGGCATTGGCTTGATCACCGAGTACTACACGTCTTCAACGCCAGTCGTGCGCATAGCGGAATCTGGTGAAACCGGCCCAGCAACGGTCATGATTACTGGTCTGGCTGTGGGCATGCAGTCGGTAGTTGGCCCAATTCTAATCCTCTGCGCCATTATCTTCGTCTCGACCGCGCTGGCCGGTTTATACGGTGTAGGCGTGGCAGCAGTGGGCCTATTGGCGACCGTGGGTATGACCATGGCGGTAGACGCCTACGGCCCAATCGCTGACAACGCTGGCGGTATCGCTGAGATGGGCGGCCTAGGTGAAGAAACCCGTGCTATCACCGATTCACTTGATGAGCTTGGCAATACCACGGCAGCCATGGGTAAGGGCTTTGCGATTGGCGCGGCTGCACTAGCGGCCTTGGCAATCATCGCGGCCTTCGTAGAAACCGTCGCTGCAAACCGGGACGGAGAATTCTTGCTTCACATCGGCGACCCTAATGTCCTGATTGGCCTCTTTATCGGCGGCCTTGTTCCGTTCCTGATCGCGAGCATGACAATGACTTCCGTTGGTGAAGCAGCCATGGAAATGATTCAGGAGATCAGACGTCAGTTCCGCGAAATCCCTGGTCTGATGGAAGGTACCGCAGAGCCAGATACCGCCAAGTGTGTGGATATCGCAACCACAGCGGCGCTAAAGAAAATGTTGATGCCCGGCATCATTGCAGTGGCCGTGCCTGTTGTCGTTGGTTTCGGCCTTGGCGCGGAAGCACTAGGCGGCACGCTGGGTGGCGCACTGCTGGGCTGCGTCCTGCTGGCGCTGACCATGGCGAATGCAGGCGGCGCATGGGACAACGCTAAAAAATACGTTGAAAAAGGCAATCTCGGCGGCAAGGGCTCTGAGGTTCATGCTGCCGCTGTCGTGGGTGATACCGTCGGTGATCCGTTCAAGGATACGTCGGGACCCTCCATGAACATCTTGATTAACGTCATGGCAATTGTGAGCTTGGTGATAGCGCCCGTTCTGGCCTAAGACCCCACACTCATCGTCAAAAAAAGGGGACATCAGTCCCCTTTTTTGTCTCTGCACCTTTTGTGTCTGCACCTTGGCGGCAGCTCGATGCCAAGTCTCTCTTCAGCTAACGTCCCACTCTGATTGGCTGCAAAGCAGCAAAACTCTGTATGGCCCTTGGATCTAAGGTTACCTCTACCATTCGCTAGGTAACTTCTTGGCAACCAATTGGTTTTGGAGCCTTACGTACTGAGGCACGCCATTCTTAAACGTCGGGTAATCCTCGCCGGAAATCAGTGGGGCCAGGTAGCGGCGCGCTTTAGCGGTAATACCAAAGCCGTCTTTGCTAATAAAACTCTTGGGCATGAACCGCTCAACGTTGGCCACCTTGGCCAACTTCGCTTCGCCGATTTTCCAGCGGTAAGGCTGATCGCTAGTTCTAACAATCGTTGGCATCACGGCTGTCTTACCCGCGAGCGCAAACTCCACCGCCGCCTTACCTAGCGCGTAGGCTTGCTCGACATCAGTCGCCGACGCAAGATGCCGCGCAGAACGCTGAAGATAGTCTGCTACCGCCCAATGATATTTGTAGCCCAGGGCGTCCTTGATCATGTTTGCGATGGTAGGTGCCACGCCTCCCAGCTGCGCATGGCCAAAGGCATCCTTGGCGGCCCCGGATTCTCCCAGAAATTTTCCGTTGGCGTAGCGCGCACCCTCAGAAACCACGATCACACAAAAGCCTTTGCTAATTACGGTTTCCTTTACCTTGGCCAGAAATGCTCGTTTATTGAAAGCCACTTCCGGCAACAAGATAATATGGGGGGCGTCGCCAGGCTGTTCCTGAGCGAGTGCACCTGCCGCGGCAATCCAGCCGGCATGTCTGCCCATGACCTCAAGGACAAACACTTTGGTCGATGTCTCACACATCGACTCGACGTCCAGTGCCGCTTCCTTAGTCGATGTGGCCACGTACTTTGCCACCGATCCGAAGCCAGGGCATGTGTCAGTAAAGGGAAGGTCGTTGTCGACAGTTTTTGGTACCCCGATGGCCTGCAGCGGGTAACCCATTTGTTTGCCAAGTTGGGATACTTTGTTGGCGGTGTCCTGGGAGTCGCCCCCGCCATTGTAGAAAAAGTATCCGACATTGTGTGCCTTGAAGACTTCGATCAAACGCTGATATTCCCGCGCATCTTCTTGCAGTGATTTCAGCTTGAATCGGCACGACCCGAAGGCCCCGCCCGGTGTGCTGCGCAAGCGAGCAATATCCGCCTTACGCTCCTTCGACGTATCGATCAGCTCTTCATTTAGCGCCCCTAAAATGCCGTTGCGCCCTACCAACACCTTACCAATCTGCGCTTTGTTTGCCCTTGCGGTCTCGATGACCCCGCAGGCCGAGGCGTTGATCACCGCGGTGACACCACCTGATTGGGCATAAAAGGCGTTGCGTTTTGGCATGTTTAGCTCCTTACGGCAGGTTCGAGACGTGGCAACACAAATGCAGCGTATTGGGTCTTGCAATTGTCCGTGATCCGGCACTTTTGTGCGACAATTTCGCGCACGAAATCCCAGAAAATCCCATGCTTTCCATCCTGAGCCAATTTTGGCGTATCGCCCAACTCAAGAGCGGGCCTGAACATTTGCCCGCGAGCAGTTTCCTGCTGCTGGTGGTGACCGTACTCAACATCGTGTTGAGTCTGACGATCTCTGTGAGCGTCGGGCCCCAACCCGCGAGCATGGTTGCCACCACGATTTTGACCAATCTCGCCGCTCAAGCGCTGTTGATATTCGGACTACTCTACTTAGTGGGCAAACCCGCAAGACTCACACAAACCCTGATCGCCTACTTCGGCTGCGACCTGCTGATGAATTTGGTGATCGGTGTGAGCATTTTGATCATGCGGCTGCTTGGCATAGACTTTATGACGACCTTGGCTCTAACGATTTTATTTTGGAGCGTCCTCGTATTTGGCTATATCTTGCATAAAGCGATGGAAGTGCACATGGCGATGACCATCGCATTAGCGTTTTTTCTGACAATGGTCACTGTCGCCCTTGGCCAGCTGGCGGTTGGCCAAACCTGACCCAGACTCTGGGCCCTACTCCTGCACCGGAAACGACCTATGCAACAACATCTCTACTTTCTGGGCATTGGCGGAACTCTGATGGGGAGTTTGGCGCTTTTGGCAAAGGATCTTGGCCATACTGTCAGCGGTAGTGACGGGAAGATCTATCCGCCAATGTCCGATCTACTGGCTGCTGCCAACATTACTGTTCACGAGGGGTTTAGCCCCGAGCAGCTTGAACCCTCGCCGGATTTGGTCATTGTCGGCAATGCGAATCTACCCCGAGGCAGCGAAGCGATTGAGTACGTTTTAAACAAGGGCCTGCGCTATACGTCGGGGGCCCAGTGGCTGGGTGATACTGTGCTGCACGACCGCTGGGTCATTGCAGTAGCGGGCACTCACGGCAAAACCTCGACCGCTAGCATGGTGGCTTGGATCCTGGACTATGCGGGCATGTCGCCTGGGTACTTGATTGGCGGAGCGCCGGCAAATTTTGAGACGTCGGCGCGCCTTGGCGGGACACCATTTTTCGTTGTAGAGGCCGACGAGTACGACACAAGTTACTTTGACCGCCGGTCCAAATTTGTTCACTACCGTCCGCGTACCCTTGTGATCAACAACTTAGAATACGATCACGCAGATATCTTTCCGGATCTGGCCGCCATACAGTCCCAGTTTCATCTGCTGATGAGAACAGTACCCGCGGAAGGTTTGGTGATAGCTCCGTCAGACAGCGACGCCATAAATGAAGTATTGCAGCAGGGCTGCTGGACAGATATTGCTCGAATTGGTCAGCGCGAAGGTAAACGCGTGCATGCCCAAGACAACGCAGAACGTTGGTCATTTGCCGGCGACAAAAATGACGGTAGTAGCTTTTCCGTGCTCCTTAACGACGAGCCCCTCGGAGAAGTTCATTGGTCGCTATTTGGCGAGCACAACAAGGCAAATGCCTTAAATGCTCTTGCGGCGGCCCGCCACGCTGGCGTGGAACCCAAGCAGGCTATTGAAGCTCTGTGCGAATTTCGCGGGGTAAAGCGACGCATGGAGGTGATTTATGAATCAGATAACCTCGTGGTGTACGACGACTTCGCCCATCACCCCACCGCAATTCGTACCACACTGCAGGGCCTACGCACCCAGTTCAGCCAAGACGAAATCGTCGCGATCATCGAGCCGCGCACCCATACCATGTCTCTGGGTTCACTACGCAATGAGCTGTCCCATTGCTGCGCTCCCGCAGACCGAGTGATTTGGTTTCGCGGCGAACGAATACAGTGGGACCTTCATGAACTAGCCGAAGCTTGCGTGATTCCCGCCCAAATCGCAGACGACGTAGAAAAACTGGTGAAACAACTCGTCAATGAAAAACCCAAGTCAGAGGCCCGGAGACAACACTGGGTCATTATGAGCAACGGCGACTTCGGGGGGATCTATGAACAACTAACTGAGGCCTTGGTTCACAGTGTAGACTGAAGGTTTTCTGGGGAGGAATTACCGATGTCTTTATCAACATTACGAATCAGCCTTCACGGCGTCTTAGGAATTTTACTGCTTGCCCTGGTTGCCTCACAGGTGCGTGCACAAGATCCTTGGTACCCGTCGAAGTACGGTGCGCAAGACACACTTGGTGCGCTGAACGAGCTCAATCCCGATAAAACGAAACGCGCCGCCGAGTTGGTCAAGCTTGGCAAAACCTACGCCTTGGGCGTCGAGACCGGCCCCGATTCGCC
>JADHNQ010000023.1 GCA_016779425.1 Pseudomonadales bacterium
ACAACTGCCTCGGCTTCTTCCACGTCCTGCACAAGATAGCGGCGGGTCGTAATACCTCCGTCGGAAATTTCTGGCAGTCTCCGCAAAAAGGACTCTACATGGGGTGATGACAGATGATCCATCAGTGCATCCATGGATTCCCACTCCTGAAATACCACCAGGGTGTCCGGATCTGAAAGTCCTCGGTAAAACTCGTAAGTGATGCAGCCCGCCTCACCGCGTGCTGCCGCGATTAGATCATGGGCCATGGCAAGCGCTCGATCGAATTGGCCCGACTTTATCGGGATACTGCCTTGCATAATGATCACGCTATTTTATCCATCCTTGGCTGCTCAGGGTTTCGTGTAACTCGTCGACAATAGCCGGATCATCAATGGTTGAGGGCACAATATAACGCTCACCATCAATCATCTTTCGAATCACCTGACGGAGAATTTTACCGGATCGCGTCTTCGGCAGCCTTGCAACCACCAAGGCGCGTTTGAAATTTGCGATGGGCCCTACAGCATTGCGTACTGCTTGCACCAGCTCAGCCTGCAATACCTGGGGGTCAAGGTTGACACCATCCTTCATCAGCAGCAAACCCACTGGCACTTGGCCTTTCTCTGCATCCGCGATGCCTACCACCGCACATTCTGCGATAGCCGAGTGCTCCGCTACGACTTCTTCGATACGGCCCGTAGACAACCGATGGCCTGCTACATTGATCACATCGTCCGTTCGCCCCATCACAAAAACATAGCCGTCTTCGTCGCGATAGCCGCCGTCCCCGGTCAAATAAAATCCCGGGTACTCACTCCAGTAACTGTCTTCAAAACGCTGATGATCGTTCCACACGGTAGGAAAGGCACTGGGCGGTAGCGGTGCTTTGATGACAATTGCGCCTTCCTGATTTGGTCCTACTTCTTGCCCGTGGGCGTCTAGTACACGTAAATCCCAGCCCGGCGCGGGAAGAGAACACGAGCCCGCCTTCGGCTCTAGCAGTTCGATTCCTGCCATGTTGGCGCAAATAGACCAACCGGTTTCGGTCTGCCACCAATGATCAATCACTGGCACATGAAGGTGCTCTTTGAGCCAGTGATAGGTGGGTGGGTCCAAACGCTCGCCGGCGACAAACTGATATTCCAAGTTTGAAATATCGTACTTCTGCAACAGCTGACAATCTGGGTCTTCCTTGCGCATCGCCCGAAATGCGGTAGGTGCCACAAAAAAACTCTTAACCTTGTGTTCCGCCAGCACCCGCCAAAACGCACCGGCATCCGGCGTTTTAACAGGCTTGCCCTCATACAGAACCGTTGTGCAGCCAGCGAACAGTGGGCCATAAACGATATAGGAATGGCCGACCACCCATCCCACATCCGACGCTGCCCAGTAGACATCGCCTACACCTACGCCATATACCGCTCTCATGCTGTAGTTCAGGGCCACCGCATGTCCCCCATTGTCTCTCACAATACCCTTGGGTTTACCGGTCGTTCCTGACGTATACAGCACATACAAAGGATCTGTGGCACTGACCGGCACGCAGTCTACAGGTGAGGCTTCGCGCTCCCATGTCTGCCAATCAATATCTCGCGGCATGCTCAAGGTTGCCTCACACTGCTGGCGCTGCAGCATCACCACATGGTCGGGTTTGTGTTCGGCAAGATCTATGGCGTCGTTCAACAGCGGCTGATACGCAATCACTCGATCCACTTCGATCCCGCAAGAGGCCGCCAGCACTACTCTTGGGTTGGCGTCGTCAATTCGCATCGCCAGTTCCGAGGGGGCAAAACCACCGAATACAACGGAGTGGATCGCGCCTATTCGAGCGCAAGCCAGCATCGCAGCCACGGTCTCAGGCACCATGGGCATATAAATGACCACCACATCACCCTTGCCTACGCCGAGGTTGACGAGACCACCGGCAATGATCGACGTTTTTTCAAGAAGCTGAGCGTAAGTGAAATGCTGAACCTCGCCGGTCACCGGCGAATCATAGATCAGCGCAGGTTGATCGCCGCGACCGGCGACCACATGCTGATCCAGTGCCACATAGCAGGAATTTAATACGCCGTCAGAGAACCAACGCCATACCCCATTTTGGTCTTTATCGAGGATAGTTTCTGGCGCGACTATCCATGGAATACCCGCTGCTTGATCAGCCCAAAATCCCTCCGGATCCGTTAGGGATCTGTTGTATACCTCGGCATAGGTTTCAGTTGGGACCTCTGATGCCATGGTGACTCCTGTTTTGTTGCAGCCGGCAGTTAGTTTGCGCGTTGTCCAAAGACAAAAAAACCGTCAGCTTGCTCAGCAAACCGACGGCTATATGAGCCGGGACAACCCTAGAGCATTTGGCGACGCCTAAGTCTTCTCTGCGCGTCTAGTAACCCCTGCACAGGTTGCATCCGAAGAGACCAGTAGCTTCTATTGCTGGGTGTAACGCTTAATCTGGGCAGGTTTTGGGCAACGCGCTATCAGTTCCTTGTAGGTCTTGGTTCTCTTACCGATATTCTTATGCTCGCAATAAAAGTCCACCGCACGCTGCCAAGCCTCCACTCGCCCATGCTTTGTAATAGACACCGTGGTGTTGACGATCTTCATGCGTAAACGCGACATCACCCCAACCTGGAAGACCGGCGTCAGGGTGCCGCTTTTCTCCCGCTTCATCCGGCACAAAATGCCCTTGATTTGGCCCGTTTCATCGAGGTTTATCTCGCGATCATTTTTGTCGCGCTTTTTCTGCTGCAGCACTTTTAACTCGGCATCACGCGCATCCGCCAAGGTCTTCACCTCGGCTTTTTTTGCGCCGCGCATGCGCTTGCTGTTCTCTTTTAGTGAAAAATATTCTTGGTAGGTTTTACCATCGATTTGGCGTCGGACTCTGAAGCCGTAAAATCGAGGGTTATCTAACAGTTCTACGCTCATTGAGGGATCCTTTTTCGCATTTTTATTTTTAGGATAAGACTGCTGTGACCGGCAATATCGCCGAATATCCAGCCAAATCATCAGCCCCCTTAATTCTGACGATCGCGTCTACCTTGCTATTGCTCTCTCACCAACTCAGCTATTTAACCGCAAAATAGCGGCACTTTCACGACTATCGGAAAAAATTATCCGACAACTTCTGTTTAAGACCATCCCTGAGCAGCAACAACTGCCCGTCTGCAGCACTCTTTGATGGCCCAACGATAAGTCATCGTTGGCGCAAGGCCGCCTCAGCAAATATCCAGCGGGGTGAAGTTTTTCACTAAATCGTCGAGGGCCTTCATCTCCATCAAAAAAGGTTCAAGCTTGTCGAGTGGCAACGCACTGGGGCCATCGCACTTGGCGTTGTCTGGGTCCGGATGCGCCTCTAGAAACAAGCCCGCCAATCCAACGGACATACCTGCCCGACCCAGCTCTGCCACCTGATGACGACGACCACCGGAAGCGGCCCCCATCGGATCCCGGCACTGCAATGCATGAGTGACATCAAAGATGAGTGGTGCACCACTGCTGACCTCCTTCATCGTACGAAAACCCAGCATATCGACGACCAGATTGTCGTAACCAAAGCTACTGCCGCGTTCACAAAGCATGACTTTCTCATTGCCGCATTCGGCGAATTTTTCGACGATATTGCCCATTTGGCCGGCGCTGAGAAACTGCGGCTTTTTGATGTTTACCACTGCGCCAGTTTTTGCCATCGCCTCTACCAGGTCTGTCTGTCGTGCCAAGAAAGCGGGAAGCTGTATAACATCACATACCTCGGCTACAGGCTGACACTGATAAATTTCATGCACGTCGGTGATCACAGGCACGTCAAATGCCTGCTTGATCTCAGCAAAAATCTTCAGCCCTTCCTCCATGCCCGGGCCGCGGTAGGAGTGCACAGAAGATCGGTTCGCCTTATCAAAGGACGCCTTAAAAACGTAGGGAATACCCAGCTTTTGCGTCACGCTCACATGATGCTCTGCCACTTGCATGGCAAGATCTCGGGACTCCAGTACATTCAAACCCGCAAACAAGACGAAGGGTCTATTGTTGGCAATTGCCATGTCTTGCAGAAGGATCGTTTTGCTGCTCATCGGTTCGGCCTCAAAGCCTGAGTATTGGGATTCAATTTAGCTGGCTCATTTACCTGCCACCACATCGGCGCTGGTGAGGTTGGCTACTTCTTCTTTTGTAAAACCATAGTCGGCCAGTACGGCAGCCGTATCTTCACCGGGCACCCTTGGTGGCACGATATCGGCCGCTTGGGTGCGAGAAAATCTCGGTGCAGGTGATTGCTGCAGCATGCCCCCCACGGTTTGATAACTGTTGCGGGCCTTATTGTGAGGATGCTCTGCGGCATCGATTAGATTTAGGACCGGCGCGAAACACACATCGCTGCCTTCCATGATCTCGCACCACTGCGCCTGGGTTTTGGTCAAAAAGACTTCGGTTAGCCTAGCTTTCAACTCGCCCCAACGGCCACGATCCATTTGCGGCTGAAAATAATCAGCATCAAGCCCCGCCTTCTCCATCAACAGAGCATAAAATTGTGGCTCAATGGAACCGATGGAGATGTATTCGCCATCCGCTGTTTCGTAGGTGTCGTAAAAATGCGCACCGCCGTCGAGCATGTTGGTGCCGCGCTCGGTACTGAAAACGCCGCTAGCAGACATGGAATAGAACATCGCCATCAGTGCGGCAGTGCCGTCAACCATGGCCGCATCGATTACCTGCCCCTGATTCGACTTGGTCGCTTCCAAAAGTCCACAGACCATTCCGTAGGCCAGCAGCATGCCGCCACCGCCGAAGTCGCCAACCAAATTCAGTGGCGGGACTGGGCGCTCGCCGTTGCGACCGATGGCGTGCAGGGCCCCCGCCAGTGAGATGTAGTTAATGTCGTGTCCTGCAGCCTGAGCCATGGGACCTTCTTGGCCCCAACCAGTCATACGCCCATAGACAAGGCGCGGGTTTCGCGCCTGACAGTCTTGGGGCCCGAGACCCAAACGCTCTGTGACGCCAGGCCGAAAACCCTCGATCAGACCGTCAGCTTTTTCCACCAGCCGCAAAATCGCCTCAACGCCTGCGGGACTTTTTAAGTCCACTGCGATTGAACGTCGATTGCGCGTCAGTACATCTTTCGGCGCTTGCGTCGCCTGCGCGGCACCAATGCGTTCAACCCGAATCACTTCGGCACCCATATCTGCCAGCATCATGCCGCAAAATGGGCCCGGGCCTATGCCGGCAAGTTCGATGATTTTAAATCCGGATAACGGCCCCTTGCCCTCAAATGCTCCCATCGGTTCCTCCCATAACGCGCCCGTGACCAAAGTTCTTAAGCGAGATCTTACTGACCGGTATGCGTTTCAGCCACCAACAAAAATGCAATAAGCTCAGGAGCCATCCTTGCTACCAAAGTCGAAGGCATCTAACCCGAATGCGCAAAATCATTCACTGCGACTGTGACAGCTTCTATGCCTCGGTGGAGATGCGCGACGACCCGCGCCTGCGAGACGTGCCCATCGCCGTCGGTGGCAGTGCTAGCAAACGCGGGGTCATTGCCACCTGCAACTACGTTGCCCGCAAATTTGGCCTGCATTCCGCCATGCCTATGGCTCAGGCGCTGAGACTTTGTCCCGATCTCGTCGTGGTGCCAACCAACATGGAAAAATACCGGATTGAGAGTCAAAGGGTGCAGCGCATTTTTTACGATTACACGCACCTCGTGGAGCCTCTTTCCCTGGATGAAGCCTTTCTGGACGTCAGCGAGTGCTTACTCCACCAGGGCAGCGCAACGCGCGTTGCCACGGAGATTCGCGACCGCGTGCGGGACGAAGTGGGGATAACCATTTCTGCCGGCATCGCACCGAACAAGTTTCTGGCGAAGATTGCATCGGACTGGAACAAACCCGATGGTCAATTCACCGTCACCCCGAATGAGATCGATGACTTCATGGTCACCCTACCGGTGAACAAGATATTTGGGGTTGGGTCAGTGACCGCGAAAAAGATGAGTGCGATGGATGTACAAACCTGTGGCGACCTGCAGCAAATCAGCGCCAGCGAGTTAGTCCGGCGATTCGGTAAATTCGGCACACGACTGCACCAGCTGTCTCGAGGAAACGATGAGCGCCCGGTCAGTCCTGACCGTATTCGCAAGTCAGTTAGCACCGAGCGCACATTTGCCGATGACCTACCCACCCTAACCGCCTGCAACACAGCATTGCGGGATCTGTTTGAAGATTTGCAGCGTCGACTTGCCAAGGCAAAATGCATGCATCGCATCAAGAGCCGGACGCTAAAACTGCGCTTCACCGGATTTGATACCACGACCGTCGCTAGCGCCGGGCACGAGATCGCCATTGAAACCTATTTGTCTTTGCTCGAGACCGCTTGGCATCGGCAGGAGAAACCTGTGCGCTTAATCGGTCTAGGCGTCCAGCTAAGAGATGATGAAAATCCGGATCAGGCTGACTTGTTCATAGAGCCGAGTGCCGACGACGCCTCAAGCTAAGTCGCTAAACCCTAGCCAGTGGCGATGCGATGCGCGGCGAGGTCAACCCGCAAACTGAATGCTGGCGAATCGAGCGTAAAGGTCGCTGTCCTTCATCAGCTCATCGTGAGTGCCGCTGGCGATCATCCGCCCCTCTTCAAACACTAAAATACGATCCGCTTGGCGCACCGTGGAGAGTCGGTGGGCGATCACCAATATGGTCATCTCGCCTTTCAGCGCCTCGACACTCTTGCGAATACTTTGCTCACTCTCAGCATCTAGCGCACTGGTGGCTTCGTCCAAAAGCAAGAACGCAGGTTCGGCAATGAGCGCTCTGGCAACCGCGAGGCGCTGACGCTGACCACCAGATAGTCCAATGCCGTCTTCTCCCAAGAGGGTTAGCAAGCCTTGTGGCAGGGCATGCACAAAGGTCTGTGCATTCGCAAGTGAGAGCGCTCGCTCCACTTGCTCGTCGCTGGCATCCGGGCGGCCGTAGGTTAGATTGTCACGCACGCTACCGGAGAACATGGCCGGAGTTTGCGGCACAAAACCAAACGCACCGCGCAGGGCCTGGAGCTTAGCCTCGCGTATATCGACACCGCCCAGCTTTATCGACCCTGCGTCGACATCGTAAAAGCGCTGCAGTAAATCAAAAAACGTACTTTTACCGGCACCGGAGGGTCCAACAAGCGCCACCATCTCTCCGGGCTGCACATTGAAAGATAAACTTTGCAGTACCGGTTGATCCGGCCGGCTGGCGTAGCGAAAAGCAAGGTCTGTTACCGCCAAATCCAGCGACTGCCTCGGCGGCAGCTCATCCACGGTTCCATCTCGGATCTCGCTTGGCGATTCCAACAGTTCAACCAAGCGCTCGGTGGCACCGGCTGCTCGCTGTAGATCTGTCCATACCTCGGAGATCGCACCCACAGACCCAGCAACGATAAAGGCATAGAAGATAAAGGCCACCAGCTCGCCCGCGCTCGTGCGTCCGCTGAGCACATCCTGACCGCCGATCCACACCAGAACCGCGATCGCACCAAAGGCCAGCATCATGACGACGGCAACCAACACCGCACGCACCCAAACCCTCTGTAGGGCCACTGCCAGCGCGCCCTCGACAACCTCTGCGAACTTGTTGATATCCGACGCCTGATGATTGAACGCCTGGACGATTTTAATGTGCCGGAATATTTCGCTGACATGGGACCCCACATCGGCAAGACGATCTTGGCTTGTGCGGGACAGGGAGCGCACGCGACGACTGACCAAAATCACCGGCAACACGACCAAGGGCACGCTGGCCAGGACGACCAGGGACAACTTGGCGTTGGTGATAAATATCAGCACCAAACCGCCGATAAACATGAGGATGTTACGCAGAGCGATCGAAACAGAAGAACCGATCACAGTCTGTAAAAGCGTCGTGTCCGTTGTGACCCTGGATTGAATCTCACTGGGTGAATTTTCTTCAAAAAACCCCGCATGCAGATGCACGAGATGGTTGAACACCGCCATGCGTATGTCAGCGCTGACGCGCTCTCCAACCCATGAAACAAAATAGAAGCGTACAAATGTGCCCACGGTTAGCACCAGAATAAAAATCACGAATAACCCCAGCGACTCATTGAGCACTTCAGCCTGGCCGCTAGCAAAACCCCCATCGATCACGATGCGTAATCCCTGTCCTAAAGAAAGCGTTGCACTGGCCGTGACAATGAGCGCGACGCTAGCCAGCAAAACCTGGGGTATGTAGGGGCGTAGAAACGAAAACGCCGGACGAATCCGGCGTATATCCTTTGTGGACGGTCTTTCTTCTTCTGTCATCGCGCCATTATGTCGATTTAGCCCTCGGCTTGCACACAAAGACCTGAACTTTCATTCATCTCGAATGAATCGCTCACCCATCACTATCTCGTCTCGCCACCGCCTTGGGCTGTTACGAATGTCAACTCGTCGGTCAACGGGACGGTTTGAGGGTAAATGAGTTTGCACGACGTCTCATGATGAGGAGACCTAGCGCTTCGCAAAATTGACGATCTCACAGGGTTTTCCGTCGATTTGAGATAACAAGCCACAGTGGTTATCTTGCTTTCTTTATTTGTCGCAAGGCCAACGCCCAACGTTATGGAAGAAATTGAGTTTCTCGAGAATGAAACAGGCTCTAACCCAGTCGGATGCGTAATTTGGATGCATGGCCTTGGCGCGGACGCTACAGACTTCGAGCCCATCGTGCCGCTGCTGCCGCTCGAGGTAGATCTGCGCTTTGTTTTCCCTAACGCACCAGTGCGGCCGATCACCGTGAACGGCGGTATGGAGATGCGGGGTTGGTATGACATTGATCCCGGCTCACCTCTGGCCAGCAACGAAGATATACGTAGCTCCGTTGAGGTCATTACAGGCCTCATTGAACACGAAGTAGCCAACGGCTTTCGCTACGACCAGATCACCATCGCAGGCTTCTCTCAAGGCGGGGTTATCGCTCTGGAGCTAGGTCTGGGCTTTCGCGAACGCCTTCGGGGCATCATGGCTTTGTCTACCTACGTGAACGATCATGAACGCTTAGCCGAGCGCGTCGACTTCGCCAATGTCGATACACCAATCTTCATGGCCCACGGCGTCAACGACCCCATGATTCCCATCACGCGGGCCATCACCTCACGCCAGGCACTGTTAGATCTTTCTTACTCCGTGCAGTGGCAGGAGTACGCCATGGGCCACCAGGTCTGTCCGCAACAAATTACGCATATCGGACAATGGCTGAATACCATCTACAGCCGATAGCGCAAACCAACGAAAATGTTGAGTCGCTAACGCCGCTGAGCCCCTCCCCCGAGGGCTGGGTGACCTGCGTGCTGGCAGATTTTGATGCCTTCCTGCAGGACCACGCGTCTGCCGAAAAAAAAGCATCCGGTATGGCACTGAGCATGGTATCTCACTATCCAGATCAGCCAGCCTTGGTGCAGGCGATGGTCGATCTGGCCGTCGAGGAACTCAATCACTACAAAGAGGTCATGCGCTTACTCATGACCAGACAAATTTCACCAGCGGCGGATCGTAAAGACCCCTATGTCACGCGCCTGAACAAGCTTGTTCGCAAGGATGCCGCCTTTTTTCTGCTGGATCGGCTGTTAGTCGGCGCCATTGTCGAGCGCCGCGGGGCCGAACGTTTTTCGCTGGTCGCGGACCATGTCGCTGACCCTGATCTTAAGAAGTTTTATGCAGCGATCGCCAAAAGTGAAGATCGGCACTGGCATCTGTTCATTCAACTCGCCAGGGATCTGTGCAGCCATTTGCCCGTAGACTCTCGCTTCTGCGAACTCGCAGAGCTCGAAAACACCCTGGTTAAAGAACTACCGCTCAGGGCGGCCCTTCACTGATTTATTGTCAATGAGTCAGCTGCGAGCCTTAAAGTCACCACAAATCGCCAACTATCTCGCCAACTACGCAGAACCAGAGGCGCGGGCACTGCGGGACAACAGTTTTCCGAACAATATTCACTGGGCCGCAATGGCCCAAGACGGTTGTTGGCAGGGGTGCCTGGTCATTCCTGCATTTGACGAACCCTTCCAAGGCCTGCAAAAGCAAATTCAATCTATCGCGGATGATCAAGTGCTGATGATTCTCGTGATCAACGCGCCAGACAATGCCCGCCAGGAAGCCCTCGAAAGAACGCAGGAGCTGTACGAACAGATGACGACAGAGCAGCACGGGCACGTCCTCGTCGTCGATCGCATTTCAACCTCAAGGCGCATACACCCAAAACAGGGTGTGGGTATGGCCCGCAAAATTGGCACTGACTTGGCCCTGGCTCTGATTGAACAAGGCAGAATTCGATCCCCCTGGATTCTGCAGAGCGACGCGGATGTGGCGTTTCCACCGACCTATACGAATCTCGTGCATCAAGCGACCCATCACATTCTAAGCGGCGCCAAGATATTTCCGCATACCCATTTCAGTAACGACCCGACCCTGCATTTCGCCGCCGAACTGTACGACAAGCATATGAACTACTACGTCAACGGTTTGCGCTCAGCAGGTAGTCCGTACGCACACCACAGTCTTGGCAGCACAATCGCCATACATGCCATGACCTATGCGTCCATTCGCGGCTACCCGAAGCGCAGCGCCGGTGAGGACTTTTATCTACTCAACAAAGCTCGCAAAATCGCACCCATCGAAACTCTGGCGGGCCCGACACTAACCATTGAGGCCCGGCTCTCCGAGCGTGTGCCTTTCGGTACGGGGCCTGCCCTGGCGGATATTGTCGCGGGATTACACCGCGACCCGAGCGGTAACGCATATTTCAGCTATCACCCCAAGAGCTTTGAAGCACTCGGGTCAGCCATCAGCACTTTGCAACGCTGGGCAGAGAATCCGGCCTTGGCGTTAGATGCAGACATTGCAAAACGTCTCTGTGCCCTCGGCTTTGATCGCTTTCGTCACAGTCTCTCCAAACAGCCCATCAGTGCGGCCAAACGGCTGCAATCAGCCCGTGACTGGTTTGACGGCTTAAAGACGCTCCAGTTTATTCACGGTATGCGCTCCATATGGCCAGACCGCCCCCTTCAGCAAACCCTAGCCCAGTTACCTGAATCGTTCGAAAGTCATTGAAATTCAAACAAATACTTACTGACACTCCTTAACAGCCGCCGCCTTAAACCGTACACTGCTCGCCGCTAATGATTGCGGATTCGCAGTCAACGCATGACCAAAGCAATAGCTATGAACAAAATCTTCATCGACGGACAAGCCGGTACGACGGGGCTGCAAATCAGCGAGCGATTGGCGGCACACGCCGATATTCACCTGCTACAGGCGGACCCGGCTGCCCGCAAGGATCCTGATGCCAGAGCCGAATTACTGGCCAGCGCAGATGTGGCCATTTTGTGCCTGCCGGATGAAGCGGCACGGGAGTCAGTTGCCTTGGCCGCGGGTAAGACGCGAATCTTAGACGCGAGCTCGGCTCATCGTACCCATGCAGGCTGGCAATACGGACTGCCGGAATTATCCGCCCGTAGTAGAGCAGATATCGCAGCAGCCCAGTATGTCAGCAATCCTGGATGTTATCCCCAAGGCTTTATTTTATTGGTGCGCCCTCTTATCGAGGCGGGCCTTTTGGACCGAGTCACACCGCTGCGCTGTAATGCCGTGTCGGGCTACTCTGGCGGCGGACGACAAATGATTGAGCAATTCCAAGCCATGGATGCGACCACGGCGAACACTCTGGCGGTACAAAGTTACGGACTGAATCAAGGCCATAAACACCTACCAGAGATGACCGAGTTCAGCGGAACCTCTGTGGCGCCGATATTTGTACCTACCGTTGCAAACTACGACCAGGGCATGCTCACGCAAATACCGCTATTCGCGAGCGAATTGGGTGGCGCCTCACCGGCCCAGGTACATACCGTTCTTGCTGAGCGATATGCCGACGAGGCCTTCGTTCATGTTGCCGATCTCGGCGATCACAGCATGCTGGAGGGCAACTATTTGAATCCTACCGGGCGCAACAACTCTAACGAAATGGATTTGTTCGTCTTTGGCGATGACGAGCGCCTCGTGCTTTGTGCGCGATACGACAATCTCGGTAAGGGTGCCGCTGGCGCCGCGGTGCAAAATTTGAATCTCATGTTAGGACTGGAAGAGACAACTGGACTATGACCACGGCAACAACAAAACCCTTGAACCAATGGGATACATCCGCTCTTAAGACACAGGTAGCAGACTGGAAAGCCCAATACACAGATCTAGGCGGCGGCAATCTAAAGCTTGATCTTAGTCGAGGCAAACCAGGAGTCGAACAGGTTAGCCTGAGTGACGGCCTTGACGGGATACTGGACGGCAATTTTATCGCCGCAGATGGTACTGATACCCGCAACTATGGTGGCGTAAGAGGCATCGCTGAAGCTCGAGACCTGGGGTCGCAGCTGATGGGGATACCAGCCGAGAACATCATTGCCGCAGGCAACTCGAGCCTAAGCGTCATGCACTTGGTTCTGCGGACTGCAAGAGATCTTGGGCTTTGGAGTGATGAGCGAACTTGGTCGCGCAGCGATCGCCCTAAGCTGCTGGCGCCCGTGCCCGGCTATGACCGGCACTTCGTTTTGTCCAAGCACTTCGGCATCGAGTTACTGCCCATTCCCATGACGGATCAAGGTCCTGATTTGGAGGCAGCCCGTGCGGCGGTCAGCGACCCCTCGGTAAAGGGCATTTGGTGCGTACCCAAGTACGCAAACCCAACAGGCTGCACCTATGCTGATGAAACGGTAGCAGCCCTGGCCCAGCTGCCAGAAGTGGCCGCCGCCGATGACTTCGTGGTGCTGTGGGATAACGCCTATGCAGTACACGATCTCTATGATGAAGGCGATACATTGGCATCGATCTTTGACGCAGCCAACAGTGCAGGCACTGCCGATCACGTCATTCAGTTTGCCTCAACATCAAAAATTACCCACGCCGGAGCGGGTGTTGCCTTCATCGGCGGTTCCGCAAAGGTGCTGGATGCTTTAGATAAGCATTTGTCGGTATTTTCAATCGGCCCAGACAAGGTAAATCAGCTACGGCATGTAAAGTTTTTGCAAGGCCGACTGCAGAGCCATATGGCGGACCATGCAGCCATCATTCGTCCTAAATTCGCCTTGGTCGAGGAGATCTTTACTCGTGAACTGGGTGAACTTGGTGTAGCTCAATGGACCAAACCCAGGGGCGGTTATTTCGTCTCCCTCAATGTGCGTCCGGGACTGGCACGAAAAATTATCGCCATGGCCAAGGATGTTGGCTTGACCCTGACCCCTGCTGGAGCCACCTTTCCGTACGGTAACGATCCCCAGGATCAAAACATTCGTATTGCCCCAACCTTTGGCTCCATGGAAGAAATACATGCGGCCATGGAAATTCTGACGCTTTGCATCAAGACCGCGTCAGCCGAACAGATCTTGGCTGGTCGATAAGACGCTTCGATCCAAAATTCAATTACTCATTAGGATCCCATGTCAGACAAACTCCCAGAATCCGAAGCGGCAAAGAGCGAAGCAATGGATAGCGCTCTTTCCACCGATCAAGACAGCGGTCTAGAAACACAGGTGGAATCACCTTCAGAAGAGGTGGCGGTACCCGAGGAAGAGACCCAGGAAGCCGCGCAACACAAGGAACTCGCGCCAACTGATGGAGACGTCGACAACGCCGAAGAATCGACCGTCGACTCAGTGCCCGAGCCAGAAACAGCATCCATGGTAGAGCCCAATGCTGAGGTAGAGCCAAATGCTGAGGCTGAGGCTGAAAACACCGAGATTAGCAGCGATATCGCTGAGGAAGCACAATCTGAGCCGGCAGAATCCGTGCGTTTTCAAGAGCTCGCACTGCCCGAGCCACTGCTCAAGGCCATTACCAAACTCGGTTTTGAGGAATGCACCCCAATCCAGGGACGGGCGCTTCCTTTCAGTTTGTCCGACTATGACGTTACGGGCCAAGCGCAAACTGGCACAGGTAAAACCGCAGCATTTTTGATTACCCTGTTTACCCGCTTTTGGGAAAATCCGCTGCAGCAGCGCCCTAATCTTGGCACTCCTCGAGCACTGGTCTTGGCGCCAACCCGCGAGCTGGCATTGCAGATCGAAGGCGATGCCGAGGGATTGAATCGATACATGGACATGCGCACCGTCTGTGTGGTGGGTGGCATGGACTTTGACCGCCAGCGCGCGGAACTGATGAAAGGGCCTGTCGACATCCTGGTCGCCACCCCGGGACGGCTCATCGATTTCTTGGATCGACGAGATATAAATCTCAGCGGCGTCGAATGCTTGGTGATCGACGAAGCCGATCGTATGCTGGACATGGGTTTCATTCCCGACGTTCGGCGCATTGTTTATCAAACCCCGCACAAGCGAAAACGCCAAACCCTATTTTTCTCAGCCACCTTCAACGACGCCGTCATGCGTCTCGCCGACTCGTGGACCATTGACCCCGAACATATTGTTGTAGAGCCAGAGAGCGTGGCCACGGACACGGTGGAGCAAAAATTCTGGCTGGTAGAGGGCAGTAAGCGCCAGAAAATTCTGCTCGACTTCATCAATCATGCAGAGCCTGAGCGCGCGATCATCTTTGCCAACCGGCGGGATCGTACGCATAAACTGGTGGAATTCCTGAAGAAAAAACAGATTTCATGTGAAGGCTTAGCTGGCGACATACCGCAGAAGAAGCGTTTATCAACCCTGAATAAATTCAAGAGTGGCGAACTGAAATACCTCATCGCAACTGATGTCGCCGGGCGGGGCATTCACGTCGATGGCGTCACCCATGTCATCAACTTCGAGCTTCCCGACGATGCCGAAGACTATGTCCACCGTATTGGCCGGACCGGGCGCGCAGGTTCTTCGGGAACCGCCATCAGCTTTGTCTCCGAAGATGATGCCTTCAACCTGCCGGCGCTTGAGGAGTACCTGGGAGGTCCCATTCAGTGCATTCAGCCCGATCTATTGCCTGACAGTGATTGACCATGGCTGAAGCTGTAGCGGTAAGCGATAACCCCACGGCTACCATGGTCGCAGTGGTTCAGCACAACGCTGGTACGGATGTTGAGCAAAACCTCAGCACCCTGGAAACCCTATCGACCCAAGCCGCCAGCGAAGGTGCCCAGGTCATCACCTGGGCCGAGGCCTTCGCCTATCTCGGCAGACACGACGGCAAAAGAGACATTCTCGAGTCGCTGCCTGAAGGCGGCCCGATCCTCGAGCGCTGTCAGAGACTGGCAAGAACACTGAACTGTGATTTGCTTCTGGGTGGTTTTCATGAGGCGATGCCGGGCGATACAGAGCGCTGCTACAACACCAGCGTGTATCTCAACAGCCGCGGCGAAATCACCGCCATGTACCGCAAGATTCATTTATTCGACGTCAGCATTCCGGATGGGCCCCAGCTGATGGAGTCCAAGCAAACCGGCCCTGGTGATAAAGCCGTTTGCGTTGAAACCCCATTGGGCACCCTTGGATTGACGATCTGTTATGACGTCCGCTTTCCCGCCCTGTATCAGCGCCTCGTAGAAATGGGTGCCATGGCGTTAACTGTGCCCTCTGCCTTTACCGCGACCACTGGTGCCGCGCATTGGCATGCCCTGCTGCGCGCGCGAGCCATTGAAAATCAATGTTATGTGATCGCGCCAGCTCAGCATGGACAGCATAGCGCCAACAGAGCGTCTTACGGGCACTCGATGATTATTGATCCCTGGGGAGAGGTGATTGCAGAGCTGCCCGAGGGGGACGGTTATGCGATCGCTAAGGTAGATCCAGAACATGTGGTACAGATTCGCCAACAGGTACCCAGTTTGGCCAATCAGCGGCCATTCACCTAATATCGTCAACGCGCTAACCAGTGCTCGGTGAGCAAAACCTATGACAGGATCAGACCTACATAAAGCAGCCACGGGCCGCGCTGGGCGAGGCTTCGTTGTTTTTGCTGCCTTAATCGTAATCGCTGCGGGACTCAAGGCTGCCCAAGCCATTGTGGTACCAATGTTACTCGCCGCATTTATCGCCACCATCGCGGCCAGCCCAATGTTTTGGTTTAAGTCCAAGGGTATGTCGAATGGGCTAGCCCTTGGCTCCGTGGTGTTGGGAATATTTCTAGCACTGGGACTGATCGCGGCGCTGTTGACGCAAAGCACCAGTGCGTTCTCAGCCAAGCTACCCTTTTATCAGGAGCGGCTCGCCGTGCTGCAAAGTGATGTCATCGTGCTGCTGCAAAGCTGGGACATTCCACTGGATGCCGCGCTTCTCACCGATGCGTTTCCACTGGGCTCCCTGCTCACCCTTGCCGGTAGCGCACTGCGCAGTTTGGGTTCCGTATTAAGCAACGGCTTTTTAATCATTCTAACGGTGATTTTTATTTTGGCTGAAGCCGCCAGCTTTTACCCCAAGCTAAGAGCTGTACTGAACAATCCTGATCGCGATATTGCGCACTTTGGCCGCATTACCGGCACCATGAATCGGTATATCGCAATCAAAACGTCAGTAAGCGTCCTTACTGGGCTACTGGTCACTACCTTTTTGTGGATCCTAAACGTCGACTTCCCTGTGCTTTGGGGACTTGTTGCACTGCTGCTGAATTTTATTCCCACCATCGGTTCAATAATCGCGGGCGTTCCGCCGGTGCTGCTCGCGCTCGTACAGCTTGGCCCCACTGAAGCCCTGCTGGTAGTGGCAGGATTCTTCGCGGTGAATACGATAGTCGGCAATGTCCTGGAACCTCGCTACATGGGTCGGGGGCTTGGACTTTCCGCGCTCGTGGTTTTCCTGTCATTGATTTTTTGGGGTTGGTTGCTTGGGCCCGTCGGCATGTTGCTTTCAGTACCTCTCACCATGAGCGCGAAAATTGCGCTGGAGGCCAGCCCAGGCACGCTTTGGCTTGCTCGGCTACTCGCACCCGCACAGGAGCTGGCTGACCAGGCGTCGGAGCGAGATGAGAAATCGCCGACTCAAGAGCAGCAAAGGTGAGCCAGTTCGAACGACCCAATATTGCGAAGATGCAGGGCTATACGTCGGGAGAGCAGCCCCAAGACGGTCGCACTATTAAGCTCAATACCAACGAAAATCCATATCCGCCAAGTCCGCAGGTGGCAGCAGCGCTACAGGCATTCGCCTCAGATCAGCTT
>JADHNQ010000024.1 GCA_016779425.1 Pseudomonadales bacterium
CGGCATAACTCATTTTCAGCATGGAAGCCGCCACCTGCTGATCGGGTTGATCGTTCTCACCAAATGGCAGGGCTATCGCCTGCAGCGCGCCCGCACTAAACCACGCTGCTACCCCTGCAGCATGCTGCCCAGACAAGTACAGTCGAGTTGTACCAGCCTCAATCGCTGGAGGACCTATTATTCCGCCATCCACGTAGGCACCGGTGCCGACAACCTCAGCGATCTTTAATGACGTGGCGGGCGCAAGAGCATTGGCATCGATGTATAAGCCTGTGAACCCGGTGGAGTGAACCCGCTCGGCTAATTCAACGGCGCCGTGAGGGGGGCAGACACTGACGAAAGCGTCCGCCCAGCCAGCAATCTCATCCAAGGAAAGGAACGCCCTGCAACCGTCCGCTCGCTGGGCTGTGGCTTCGCTTCGACCCGATGATACCCAGCCAACATTGTGACCACTGTCTAGCAGGGTTTGCGCCACCGTGGCACCCATGGCGCCGGGATGCAGAACTCCGATGTTTCGTCGCATCGTCATACCCCACCGAGCTACTTTCGATAGTTCAGCGGTGGTTCGCGATCACCGAGCAAGGCCGCATAAACAAAGTCTGGGCCCTGAGCACGACGCAGCTCGGCCTTGGCCTCTGCCATAACCTCTGGCTGCAAAATCAACTGAGCCGCAGATTTAGCCAACAAGCGAGATGCCAGTCCCATACCCTTATGGCCAATACTCATTCCACCGGCTGCCACCGCCTGCCAACTATGCGCTGGCGTACCCGGTACCCAGGTCGCCGTGGAGAAACCAACCGTGGGCACCAACCAACTGACATCACCCACATCCGTTGAACCCATGGACTGGCGAGGTTGATAGGGGGCGACGTGCTGTTCAGAGCCCAGTTCCCGTCGCGGGCTTATCAGCGTGCTGCGAATAGTTTCGGCAAACGCCTGCTCTTCTGGGGTGTAGGAAATACCGCCCATGGCGACCAAGTTATCGTTCACCAGTCGCGCTAAGGTGTGATTCGGCAGCACCGGATAGTTACCGTGCATTACTTCTACATCGACCTGAGTATCTGTACCCATGGCTGCAGCCTCGGCAGCACGCACCACCCGATCGAACAACTCGACCACCTGATCTCTCTCCGGGTGCCGCACGTAGTAATACACTTGGGCGGTTTCCGGCACGATATTGGGGGCATCGCCTCCATCTGTAATCACGTAGTGCATTCTGGCTGTCTGCGGCACATGCTCGCGCATCAGATTGACCATGTAGTTCATGGCCTCAACACCGTCTAGCGCAGACCGACCGCGATCCGGGGCTGAGGCGGCATGAGCCGCGCGACCGGTGAAGGTAAATCTGCCGGATTTATTGGAAGTCGTGCTAGAGGGCGATGCCGAATTGCCATCACCAGGGTGCCAGTGCAGTACCACATCGACGCCGTCAAAGACCCCGGCCCTGGCCAAATAGACTTTGCCAGAGCCACCTTCTTCCGCCGGCGTGCCAACCAGCTTGATGGTGGCCTGAACGTTGTTGGCCAAAAGCCATTGACTCACGGCAACAGCGGCGGTCGAAGAGGCCGCGCCGAATAAATGATGGCCGCAGGCATGGCCTGAGCCACCCTCCTGGGACACGCTGCGAAACGGTGTGGCGGCCTGATTTAAACCTGGTAGGGCATCGAACTCTGCGAGAATGGCGATCACAGGATCAGCAGCATTTGCGCCATTGGAGCGATAGCTGGCGACAAAGGCGGTAGGTATGCCCCCGACATCGCTATCGACCTTAAAGTCGTTGTCGCGCAAATAGTTCTGCAACGCGGCGCTGCTTTGAAACTCCAAATATCCCAGTTCCGCCAGATTCCAAATCTCGTCCGCAAGCGCAATGCCAGTACTTTGTTGGCGTTGTGCAAGCAGCGCGGCCTCATCAGAAAGGCGATCGATCTGCTCACGGGCATCCGTAGCCGCCTGGGTGTACCCCACAAAAAACATGCCCATCAGCACGACACATATCGCTCGTAAATATCTCATGCCTCGCTCCTTAAATGACGTTTGGCCTAGGGTCAGTTATTCGCGCACACCGCCGCCAATGAGCTGATAGCAACCCCCCGGGACCCTTGACGCACGGAATTTCGGTCGTGGCCCGGTGTCAGGTAGGAGAAGCTAATCCCCGTCGCCGGATCTGCCCACACCAGTTGGCCTCCCGCGCCGTTATGGCCAAAGGCTTCCGGCGAATTCGTTTTGCCAAAGCCCCGGAAGCTGCGGCTTTCATCCCCACTAATGATTAATCCCAAGCCTCGATTGGCAAGCTTTTTAAACAATAGATCGGTGAAGTCTCCGCTGCGCACACGACGGGCATCCAGCAGGGTCTGATTTGACCAAGGCTGGGCATGACTATTACCGCTATGTAGGAGTGCCTGATAAAACAGCGTCATTGCACAGGCCGTAGCAAACGCGCCGCCCCCGGGTACGCCCACAGCGCGAACCTCTGGTCGATTAAAGGACAAAATCGCCGATTCCGTCACTTCGGTCTCTGGCGGTACGCGCATACCGAGATCTTTGTATTCTTGCGCAGTCATCGCCTCCCCAACATAGACACAGGGCAAGGCGCGCGGATTCTGGGTGTCCGGAAGCCCAACATATAGATCCTGCAGCTGCAGTGGCTCAATAATCTGCGAGCGCACGAAATCTCGATAGGTCTCTCCAGACCGGCGTTCGATGATTTCGGCGATCACCCACATAGAGGAGGACGCGTGATACTCAAAACGCGAGCCCGGCTCCCAGTTCAAAGACCAATTCGCAAAGCGTGCATAGCGCTTGTCCTTGTCGTCCCAATCCAGAGGCGCAAAGGGTGCATGAGGGAACCCTGCCGTATGTGAGAACAGCTGACCCACGGTAACTTGGTCTTTATCCTTGGTGCCGAATTCCGGCACGATGTCGGCAACGCGCTCCGCTTCCGACAGCTCACCCTGCTGAAACAACAGCCAGGCAGCAGCGGAGGTAATCGCCTTGGTTGCAGAAAACACGCAGGTCAGCGAGTCGTCCCGGGCGCTTCCATAGCTTTGTTGCAGGACAACCTCGCCCTCTCGGGCAATGGCCAGCTGGGCCGCTGGCAGTAGGCCTTGATTAACTTCTCTGCCGGCGCGCTGCAGCAAGGCCTCGACCTTTTCACAGTCGAGTTCGAATTGTTCTACTCGTGCGGCCTGTTCGTCTGTCAGTATTCGATCCATCGTGATTCAACCCCTCCCCGGTGATTCATCGGTCTGTCATAAGACTAACCATGCCGGACCATGTTGACCATGCGTTACTGACACAAGGGGCCATTTGCCCGCAGCAGATCCCCCACCTAAACTGCGCGCTGTTTTTTTAAAGAGCAGCCCTATGTCCATTGTTAACGGCCTGATCAGTTCTATTGGCAATACTCCAATGATTCGCATCAACTCGCTGTCTGAGGAGACCGGCTGTGAAATCCTCGGAAAGGCCGAATTCATGAATCCCGGCGGTTCTGTCAAAGATCGGGCGGCTCTGTGGATGATCCAAGAAGCAGAGAAAAGTGGCGCTCTAAAACCCGGCGGCACAGTGGTCGAGGGCACTGCAGGCAATACGGGCATTGGCTTAGCCCATGTCTGCAATAATCGCGGCTACAAAACAATCATTTACATGCCGGACAATCAGTCCCAGGAAAAAGTCGACCTGCTGCGTACCCTTGGCGCGGAGGTTCGCGTGGTACCCACGGTGCCCTACGCTAACGACATGAATTTCCAAAAACAGGCCGGACGCTTTGCGGCCACCCTAGAAAACGCCGTATGGGCAAACCAGTTCGACAATACCGCGAACAGCCTCGCCCACTATGAGTCCACGGGCCCGGAAATCTGGGCGCAAACCGATGGCGGTGTCGACGCCTTTACTTGCGCCGTAGGCACCGGCGGCACACTGGCAGGCACATCGCTGTATCTGAAGGAGCAGAGCGCCAACGTCAAAATTGTTTTAGCCGATCCCATGGGAAGCGCACTGTACAACTGGGTTACTACCGGAGAGGCGACGATGACTCCTGGGCCTTCCATGACCGAGGGTATTGGCAACTCACGAGTGACGCAGAATCTTGCCCCGGCAAAGATTGACGACGCCGTTCAAGTGGACGATCAAGAAATGGTCGACATGGTGTACCGACTGCTCCATCAAGAGGGATGGTTCTTTGGTTCCAGCTCCGGCATTAATCTTGGCGCGGCAGTAAAAATCGCCAAGGATCTAGGTCCCGGGCACACTATCGTGACCATTCTTTGTGATGGCGGCAGCAAGTATCAGTCGCGGCTGTACAATCCGGACTTTTTAGCTGAGCGGGAACTCACCATTCCTCAGTTCGGCTCACAATAGCGTCCCGAAACGTCAGGCGATCAAGGGTGGATCTGTCTCATTGGCAAGCAGACGATGCGATAAAACGCTGCCTAGGAGGCAGTCGTATCGCGGTCGTTGGCCTATCCAGCAACCCTGCCCGACCCAGCTTCGGTGTGGCGGAATATTTGCTTCACGCGGGGTACCAGGTCGTACCGGTCAATCCCAAAGAGGATGAAATACTGGGGCTGCCCTGCTACCCGGACTTGGAGTCCATTCCTGGCAAGATTGACTTAGTCGATGTCTTTCGACAGGCCGACGCTGTCCTGCCCATCGCCGAGAGTGCGGTTGCTGTTGGGGCAAAAGGATTGTGGCTCCAGCTCGGAGTTTACCACCCGCAGGCCTTAGCCCTCGCCAAAAATGCTGGCCTCGCCTGCGTCGCCGACAAGTGCACAAAGATCGAACACCGAACCCTCAGTCTTCAGGGCTGGTTCCGCTAGGTTATTCCAACAAGCGCCTTAGCAGCGTGACAAAAGGCCTCGACGGCTTCACGCATATCATCACGACGCTGCTGGCCGGCACTTTCGCTAAAGCAAAAACTCAGCCTGAGCTGATTCATACCGGCACCGGGGTCGCGCTCCCGCGCGTCCTTGGGATAAAAATCGTACATGGGAATAACCACGAGGCCATGTTCCATGACCATGTTCTCGATCATGGCGTCGTCAGTGCGAACCGTGGAGCCTCGGCTGTTGTTGAGAAAGCTGAAAACCGTAAAGAATCCACCACCGGGAATGGTCCAGCTAAAATAGTCTCTGTAGGAGCCAAGCTCCTTTTCTAGGACGTCCAACAAGATCTGTCGATTCTCGCGATAAACGACAAGTTTGTCCTCGGCCAATGCCCAGATGCTGTCGCGCTCAACAAAATCGTCACCAATCTGCTCATGGAGCAGCGCTTCAAACCCACGCAGTGCGCCGGGACTGTGGAACAACAGCTCGCTGCTGGACTCCACCAGAGCAAGCTCTGACAGGGGTACTTTTTCACCCTCTGCAATCTCAAGCTCGGCTTCGCTGTAAAGAAAGCCAACCCGCGGACCCGGAAAACCAATCTTAGAGCCTGTAAACAGGTGCACGGTTTGATCTGGCGCCATGCTGAAAAACGGCTTGGCTCGATCTTCAGGCTGGGCGAAATTGATGTAGAGGTAGGGTGCATCTTCCACAATCAAAATGCCTTCTTCCCGGGCGACCTGCAGCACGGCTTCGCGACGTTTCTGACTGAAGGAAAACCCGCCAGGATTGTGCCCATCTGGCACCGTGTAATAAAAAGGCACGAAGAACCCTTGCTCTCGCGCGGCGCGAATCTGCGCGCGCATACCATCTGGCAGAGGACCTTCGCCGTCCATCTCGACGCTGAAGATGCTCGCATATTGGCACAGTGCTACCCGCGCGGTGAACCCTGCGTAAGTTGGCGCGTCAGTGATATATGCCACGGGCTGACCGGGATGCTCGAATATGGAACAAATGAGGTTTATCCCTCCGGAGGCACCCACGGTAGGAATCAACTTTTCGGGATCGAGGGTCAGATCCCAGTCTCGGCCATAGACATTGGCGAAGGTTTGGCGCGCCGATATTGGCCCCAGCGTATCGGTGTAGGAATAAGCCTCGCGCAGGTATTCCGGCAAAACGTCAGGATCGTTTAGACCCTCGCGTTCACGCAGATGATCGAAATAAGCCTGCTGGTGCTGCAAAAAACCGCGCGGATCCGTGACTTCGGGGTGGGGATAGCCTGCCCCCAAATGATGCACTTTCAAACCACGCTGGGCGGCAATATCTCGCAGACCAGGCAGGGATGCCGACATCTTTCGGGTAACCGATACTGCCTGTTGCTGAACCTTGGGTGCGACCAGATTAGCCACTAAACACCTCATTAACTGACGCTAAACAGATGGTGAGACTTGCTCGACCAAAGCCCGACACTTTAGGAGCTTTAACCAACGCTGTCGATGCTCTACTGATCTGGGTCTTTGGACTGTTGTTTGGCGCGCGCTGCTGCGCGAGTTTTCTTGCCAAAGGCGCGATGGCGCGCATGTCGGGCTGCAAGGGTTTCGCGGTTACGAGACTCCTCGGCTTTTAACGATTGGTAATGACGCAGGCGCTCCTCATCCAGCTCTGCGCTGTCGATGGCCGCTCGTACCGCGCAGCCAGGCTCGGAAGCGTGGGAGCAGTCGTTGAATCGACAGGTAGCAGCCAGGGCTTCCAGATCCGCGAAAAGTTCCTCAATACCCTCTTCTGCCTCCGCCAGCTGCAGCTCACGCATACCAGGACTGTCCAAAATCACACCACCCTGGGGCAGGCGGTGTAGGGAGCGATTTGTGGTGGTATGACGGCCCTTGCCGTCTTCTTCTCGTATTGCCGCAGTTAGCTGCACGGCGGCCCCAGACAGCGCGTTGACCAGGGTGGATTTACCCACCCCGGAGGAACCAAGCAGAGCGATGGTTTGGCCCTGAGTGCACCAGGATGCCAAGGCTGCCACCGCCCCCTCGCTCAATGCATCCACGGAAACCTGCGCGATCTCAGGAAAGCGCTGAGACAAGGCTTCAATGAAAACACTTGGGTCTTCCGCCAGGTCGATCTTGGTCAGCACCAGCACAGGGGTGATGTTTGCCTCCAGCACCACGGACAGATAGCGCTCTAGCCGCTCTAGGCTGAAGTCGGCATTGCAGGATGTCACGATCAACGCCGCGTCGACGTTGGCTGCAATCAACTGCAGGGCACCGAGGGGGTTAACTCGTTTTATGACGCTACGTCGCGGCAGCATATCCAGCAGCATGCCAGTTTGCGCATCGATCACTACCCAGTCGCCAATGGTTGGTCGCGTTTCCTCATCGCCGCGAAACCATCGACCGCTAACGGGCACATGACCATCAGGCGCGTTGAGATATGGTGCGACGGTTAAGCCGGTGCGCTCGACGGCAATAACTCGCGCCAAGCAGCTGTCTGAATCGGCTTCATCTGGATCCGATGCGACCCGAAGATCGCGCCAGGCCTCTAGCTGAAGCTGGTCGTCTGCGTTCCAGCCGAGCGCCTGCAATGCTGGCAGGTCAGCAACAGGATTCACCACTCTAGGTTCCGCCACCGACTGTCATACTGATTTGCCACACAGAACTAAAAGTCCCAACCCGGCTTGGGGTTGGCCGTGAACGCTTTATCGAGCGCGCCAATGAGCTGCGATGGCGCCCTAAGTCCGTCAGAAATTGCCAGACTGCTCGCCGGGGCAACCCCCCAGAAGAGTCGGCTGAGAGTTCCGATGTTGCAGGATAGCGCCGGTAACTTGGCATCTTCTCCGCGTTCTGCCTTGGCATGCTGCCCGAGGGATACTATCCAATGGCCGCTTAACGACTGCCAGCTGGACTGCTGCTCGGCCAATTCAGGTGATAGCAGAAGCTGATCCATCGGGTCATCCAGAATCAGCTGAAAGTTTATTTGCGGTCCACAGTAGTCTAAGGCTTTGACACACTGCACTAAGTCGAGAATACGCAGTTGGTACCAGGCGTAGGTCTCCTGCTCAGCGCTGAATTTGCCTTTTTCCGCAATTGCCTGACTGCGAAAGGGTCTACGGAGCATGCTTTGCAGCTGCACTTGGGGTGGCTCGATCATCCAGACGGCGTAAATTTGATCCGCCAAGGACTTTAGTAGCGCCAGTAACTCCAACAGACCATCGCCGCTTTCATAGCCCATCCACTCCACGCGATACGGCCCGTTTTCGCCCTTTTCCTTCATCCAAACAAAGTGCGTCAACCGATCGCCCTCGTAATAGCCAAGACCAAATCGACTGCCTCGATCAAGCTCGGATTTGAAGGTTTTAGGTAGGTTGAGGGTAACACTGCCGTGCTGCCGCGGCCGTGCCATCATGGTCGCCAGCATTTGCTCGCTGTCCTCGGCAGTGAGTCGCCGAGGTGTGCGCGGTTTGATCTCGACATTCAACAGCGCCGGATCAAAGGAGAACTCATTGATGTAGGCCCCAGTACCGAAACCTAACTTGTTGTAGAAACCCTGATCAAACATTCCCAGGGTGGCCACGGCTGCGCCATCCTGCTGTCCCTTGGCCAGCTGACGCGCGGTCAGTTTTTGGGCAAGCGACAGTCCGCGCGCAATACGGCTGGTGGTGACCGCAGAGACCACGCAAAGTGGTAGATCCTTAGCGTCGAGCCGCATGGTGCCAGGCTGGGTAAGTACCGCGCACTCCACCTCATCATCAATTGTGCCCACGCCGGCGGAGCCTTCCGTATAAAACTCGAGCATCATACGATCGGTACGATCGCTATCAGACCAGCCAATCTCGCGCCAGACCCGCTGCAAGGACGCGCCGTCTGACGGCAGGTCAAGATCGCGTATGACGATACCTTTTTCAGTAGGCATGATTACCCTTTCGTCTTATTTCGTCTTAGGCAGCACCGGCCGTCGAGTCGGAAAGTGCTGCTGATTCACTGAAGCTTCCAGCAAGGCTGCCTTGTTCGGCAGCTTTGCCAGCGCCTCAAGCTGAATACGTGTGACATTCATCAAATCAAACTCTTTTGCAGCATGACGTTCCAGCGCTTGTTGCGGAGAAATCCAAATACTGTCGACTGTTTCCTGTTCATCATGGCTGCCGCGCTGACTTTCAGGCGCGGCGGCGATGAAAAATCGTGTGTCAAATCTTCGGGGTCGTCCCAGCGGAGTAATGAAACGGTTGTAAAAGTGAATATGGTCAATGGCCAATGTAAGGTTTTCTTTGCGGCAGATATCGAGCAACGACAAGTCGCCGTCGTGGAGCGGCATACGATATTCGGCAAAGCGCTCTTGAACCGCGGGGTCGGCAAAGGAGACTAAGGCACCATCCTTTGTGTAAGCGAGCATCAAGCCCGCCTCCTCGAACGTTTCGCGGATGCAGGCAATCCAGAAGCCACGCCATTCGTCTCCCAAGGCCGCCACCTGGGGCGCCTGCCCCTCGGTAGGTCCGTGACGGTAGGCATCGTACGCGTGCAGATGATCATCCGAGTCGACGCGACCGCCGGGAAACACATACATACCCGAGGCAAAACTCGCCTTGCTGGTGCGCTTGAGCATGAATATTTCATAGCTTTGAGCAGCCTCGCGCACGACGATCACCGTAGCCGCCGGGCGAATGGGCTGCACGGGCGCGCTGGGGAATTCCATGTCGAAACTTGTAGTCATAGCGAAGGCCGATTTAAGTGAGCGGCAAAGGCTACAAGGTTGGCCGTTACCCTGCCACAGCTGCACAGGGGTATTCGCCTTTGTATTTGCATGCGGCATTGGTGCACTATTTGCCGCGTTCTTGGGAGGGAATATTCGTGAACAATAATCAAGGCTACTGGAAGGCTAACCTGCGTCTGCTGGGTCTGCTGCTGAGCATCTGGTTCATCGTGTCGTTCGGTTTTGGCATTTTGCTGGTGGATCAACTCAACCAAATACCCTTCTTCGGATTCAAACTCGGCTTTTGGTGGGCACAACAGGGTGCCATCTATGTCTTCGTCATCCTGATTTTTGCCTACATCCATTTAATGCAGAGGCTTGATCGCAAATTCGGCGTCTCCGATGAAGACGACGATCCGTCCGACGAGTCCGCCCGCCAGACGGTTCACGAGGAGAAGGTCTAGCATGGACGCGCAATCGCTTACCTATCTGTTTGTTGCCCTGTCTTTTGGGCTGTATATCGGCATCGCCATCTGGTCCCGGGCTGGTTCCACCAATGAGTTCTATATCGCTGGCGGCGGCGTACACCCCATCGCCAACGGCATGGCCACGGCAGCGGACTGGATGAGCGCGGCCTCCTTTATCTCGATGGCGGGGATCATCGCCTTTATGGGCTATGACGGTGCGGTCTATTTGATGGGCTGGACTGGCGGCTACGTAATCCTCGCCCTACTGCTCGCCCCCTACCTGCGCAAATTCGGTCAGTTCACCGTGCCGGATTTTATTGGGACCCGGTATTACTCCACCACCGCGCGAGTGGTGGCAGTGATCTGCCTAATCTTGATTTCCTTCACCTATGTGGCAGGCCAAATGCGAGGTGTGGGCATCGTATTCTCGCAGTTTTTGAACATCCCGATCTTTTGGGGCGTCATTGTTGGTATGGCCATCGTCTTTATGTACGCCGTGCTCGGCGGCATGAAGGGTATTACCTACACCCAGGTTGCCCAGTACTGTGTGCTGATTTTTGCCTACCTGGTGCCCGCGATATTTATTTCGATGTTGGTCACGGGCATTCCTGTTCCGCAGATCGGTCTAGGCGCCGAAGTTGCCGACGGCTCTGGGCTATCGGTGCTGGACAAGCTTGATCAGACGCTGACGGAGCTGGGCTTTGCGGCCTATACCGAAGGGGCGAAAAGCACCATCGACGTCTTCGCCATCACCATGGCGCTGATGATCGGCACCGCAGGTTTACCCCATGTCATCGTGCGTTTTTTTACCGTGCCCAAGGTATCCGATGCACGCAAGTCCGCAGGCTATGCGCTGATTTTTATCGCCTTGCTGTACACCACTGCCCCCGCCGTTGGCGCCTTCGCGCGGCTTAACTTTGTCGATACTGTGCACAACACCCAGTACACCGAAGTCGCCGGTTGGTTTAAGAGCTGGGAGAACATTGGCCTGATTGGTTGGGAGGACAAGAACGAAGACGGACGCATTCAGTATCACCCCGGCGCGCCATTTGAAGGTAAGCCTACCTTCGCACCGGAGCGACGAGCTGACGGTTCCCGGGATGTTCTGAACAAGCCAACATCCAGCGAGAATGAGGTCTACGTGGACCGAGACATTATGGTGTTGGCTAACCCCGAGATTGCTGCTCTGCCCGACTGGGTGATTGCCTTGGTGGCTGCAGGCAGTCTGGCAGCGGCGTTATCAACCGCTGCAGGATTGCTGCTGGTGATTTCCACGTCGGTCTCTCATGACCTAATGAAAATGACTTTCGCCAAGGGGCTGACAGACCGACAGGAACTCTTTTACGCCAGACTCGCGGCGGTTACCGCCATTGGCATCGCCGGTTATTTGGGCATCGACCCGCCAGGCTTCGTGGCTCAAGTGGTGGCCTTTGCCTTCGGGCTGGCAGCGGCCTCATTGTTCCCCGCCATCTTGCTTGGCATCTTTGATAAACGCATGAATCGAGAGGGCGCAATTACCGGGATGTTGGCCGGACTGATCTTTAGTCTTGCCTATATCGCCTACTTCAAGTTTGTCTCGCCGCAGACCAACAATGCCGAGTACTGGCTGTTTGGTATTTCGCCGGAGGGTATTGGCACCGTTGGCGCGGTAATTAACTTCACCCTCGCCTTAGTAATCTCTCGCTGCACTGGCCCCGTGCCCGACGAGGTGACAAGAATGGTCGACAACATCCGTATTCCTAGCGGCGTTAGCAGGGCCGCAGGTCACTAGATTACGATAGAGAAATAGCTCATACGTTTGGGCCTTATGAGCGCACTCCGCCACTGGCGACAATCACTTCGCCGGTGATCCAGTCAGATTCCGGGGCGCACATCAAATAAATTGCGTTAGCGGCATCTTCAGGGGTGCCCAGTCGGCCTAGCGGGGATGCTTGTTTTGCCGCCGCAATTTGCTCATGACTCAAACCTACTTTGCGCGGTTGACCCTTCACCATGGAGATATTCGGTTCCCGCTCATAGGGACTGGTGAGCCGGGTCTCTATCGCCCCAAAGGCCACGGCATTGACCGTCACGTTGAACCGGCCCCATTCCTTGGCCAGCGTCTTGGTCATACCCACTACCGCCGCCTTGCCCGCCGAGTAAGCGAGCTGTGTAGCGCCGCCGTGCACTCCCATGGTGGAAGAAATATTGACGACTTTACGTGTTGATGAATCGGGTCCGGCATTGCCCCGAAGCCACCGACCGTAGGCTCGCAGAATACGAAACTGCGCCGTGGCGTGAATATCGATCATGGCATTCCACTGCTCGTCACTCATGTTGTGAATAGCGCTATGCCAGATATAGCCCGCGTTATTCACTACGATGTCTAGACCGCCGAAGGCATCTAGTGCGGCCTCTACAACCTGATCGGCTGCCCCGGGATCAGTAAGATCAGCGGGATGCGCGACACCACCAGGTATAGAGGCGGCAACCGCTTCAGCGACGTCGGCATCTAGGTCATTTACCAGGACTCTAGCGCCGCAGGATGCGAGCTTGCGAGCGGTCGCCTCACCGATGCCGCGCCCGGCACCAGTCACCAATGCGCTTTTGCCTTCAAGACCGGTCATATCCCTCTCCTTTTGATCCCCGACAGAAACGCCGGAGGCTTGATCCGTCGATTATACAGTGCGTGCGATTAGGCTTCGTATTTCGCCTTGGCCTCACGTCGCCGCGCATGCAGCACAGGCTCGGTATAACCGCTAGGCTGGGCGGTGCCCGCAAAGATCAAGTCACAGGCTGCCTGAAACGCAACGCTGCCATCATAGTCAGGCGCCATGTTGCGATATTCAGCGTCGTTGGCGTTTTGCTGATCCACCACTGCGGCCATACGCTCCAAGGTCGAGCGCACTTGCGCCTCGCTGCAAACGCCATGATGCAGCCAATTGGCGATATGCTGACTGGAGATACGCAGGGTCGCCCGATCTTCCATCAGTCCGACATCGTTAATGTCGGGCACCTTGGAACAGCCAACGCCCTGATCAATCCAGCGCACCACGTATCCCAGAATCCCTTGGACGTTATTATCCAACTCTGCCTGTACCTCTTCTGCGGACAGATTTTTACCTGCGAGCAGTGGAATTTTTAGAATGTCATCCACACTGGCTGGCGCACGCCCACCCAGGGAGTCCTGAACCGATGCAACACTGACTTGATGATAATGCAAGGCATGCAGCGAAGCGGCGGTCGGTGATGGCACCCAAGCAGTGCTCGCGCCGGCCTTGGGATGGTTGGATTTCACTGCCAACATCTCAGCCATCTCATCGGGTTTGGCCCACATACCCTTACCGATTTGTGCCTTGCCCTGAAAGCCAGCTCGCAACCCCACGTCCACGTTGTTGTCTTCGTAAGCCGTGATCCACGTTTGAGCCTTGATTACTTCTTTTTCCAGCACCGGTCCCGCTTCCATACTGGTGTGGATCTCGTCACCCGTACGGTCTAGGAAGCCGGTATTGATGAAGACGATACGATCCTTGGCACGCTCAACGCAGGCCTTCAGGTTGACGCTGGTGCGGCGCTCTTCGTCCATGATGCCCATTTTTAGGGTATTCGGCGCTATCCCAATGGTCTGCTCAACCCGAGCCAACAGATCCACGGCCAGGGACACCTCATCAGGGCCATGCATCTTCGGTTTAACGATATACACACTGCCGGTTCGAGAATTGCGAATATCGCCGTCCTGCTTCAGCAAATCATGCTTCGCCGCCAGACCGGTGACGAAGCCATCTAGAAACCCTTCAGGCACCTCATTGCCATGGGCGTCGAGCACGGCATCTGTCGTCATCAAATGACCGACATTTCGCACGAGCATCAAGCTGCGACCGTGCATGACGAGGTCACCGCCAGCAGCGGCCGTATAATGTCGGTCCTGATTAAGCTTTCGAACGATCTGACGACCGCCCTTGTCCATGACCTCTTCCAGGGTACCCTTCATCAGGCCAAGCCAATTGCCGTAGACCACGCACTTGTCTTCGGCGTCTACCGCAGCAACTGAGTCCTCGCAATCTTGAATAGTAGTCAGCGCTGATTCGGCGACGACATCTTTGACGCCGGCAGGATGAATCGCGCCAACCGCATCTTCTCGGTCAATCAAAATGTCTAAATGTAGGCCGTTGTGCCGCAGCAGGATGCTGCTGGGGTCTTCTTCTCCCACAAAACCGACAAACTGGGATTCATCCTGCAGCGCCGTGTTGCCGCCATCTGCCAAGATGCAGCGCAGATGCGCCACGCCGTTTGTGTCCATTCCGATCCCATAGCTGACCACATCACTATGGCTGCCATGTGCCAAGGGCGTTACCTCATCAAGAACCTCAGCCACACGAGCCACTACTAGCTCTCCGCGTGCTGGGTTGTAGCTACTGCCTTTTTCGCGGCCCGGTTCTTCTGGAATAATATCGGTGCCATAAAACGCGTCGTACAAACTGCCCCAGCGCGCGTTGGCAGCATTCAGGGCGTAGCGCGCATTCATGACCGGCACCACTAGCTGCGGGCCAGCAAGCGCGGCGATTTCGGTATCGACGTTGCTGACTTGAATCGAGAAGTCATCGGGTTCCGGGAGTAGATAGCCAATCGACTGCAAGAAGGCTTTGTACTCGGCCTCGTCAAATTGCGCTCCCTTTCGAGCCAGATGCCACTCATCGATTTGGCTTTGCATGTGCTCACGCACAGCCAGTAGATCGCGATTTACAGGCCCAAGATCTTTCAAGCAGGATTCAAACCCCGCCCAGAACTCATCCAGCTCAACGCCGGTGCCCGGCACCACTTGCTGAGCCACAAACTCATCTAACTGGCTCGCTACCTGCAGTGTGCCGCGCTGTACTCTGTTTTGTGACATCGCTCCGTCCTGTCTGACTCTTGGTGGGCGCGCAGTATATCGCCTGCAGAATGCAAAATGCGTGGAATACGCCGCTACGACTTGGAATACCTCCCTTGCGGGTTTTTCAACCATGAACTCACGGTGTGCCTGGGGAAAGTCTGACGTGCTAGATTCTACGCAACGAATACCAATGGAGAAGCAGATGGGAAATCGATTGGCGGGCAAACGTGTATTGGTGACCCAAGCCAATGACTATATGGGCCCCGCGACCATCGAATTGTTTACCGAAGAGGGTGCCCAGGTTCTGGCAGACCATTCGGATTTAACTGTGGAGGGGCGCTGCTCTGCGTTGATTGAGGAGCACGGTCATATTGATGTCTTGGTAGCCAATCTAGCGTCGCCCAACTTTACCGGCATACCAGTAACCGAACTGGCTGACGACGACTGGCACTGTACCTTCGACATGATGGTGCACCCGCTGCATCAGCTATGTCAGGCCGTTGTGCCACAAATGATTGAGCGTCAGGCCGGCAAGATTGTCGTTTACGGCAGCGCCACGGCCCTCAAGGGTATGCCGACAGTCGCGGCCTATAGTGCAGCGAGGGCAGCCCAAGCAGGTTACATCCGATCCTTAGGCGTTGAGGTTGCCAAGCACAACATTCAGGCAAACCTCATTGCTCAGAACTATGTCGAGAACCCGGTCTATTATCCGCCCGAACTACGCGAGAAAGAGTCGTTTCAAAAATCCCTAGCCAGACAAGTCCCCTTGGGACGCCTGGCCACTGCCAGAGAAGACGCACTCTTTGCGCTATTTCTCGCATCGGGTGAAAGCGACTTTTTTGTGGGTCAATCCATCGCGTTCAGTGGCGGGTGGACACAGTGACATGCGGTCGATTTGTGATCGACTTAGGTTAGCGCACCCCTCAAGATACTGTATATAAAAACAGTATCAGAGTGTGTATGAAGTCTATCCATGGGAAGTTGTCAGGGAAGCGCGTCAAACGGCGCATGCGACAGGCGCGGAGGGTTATATTGCGTGACGGTGAGCTCTGCGCTCACTTTGGGGTAGAGCCCACGGCGCTGGAGTCCTTTCTACAGGAGCGTTCGCTCCCTTACCATAAAGATGCTAACAATGACCTTTGGGCTTCTATCGAAATAGGAGCCCACGGCAGTCCTAGTCGGGTAAACTCCACAGACATCTAAACGAGCAGCGCTCTCGGACAACAGACAGAAAGGGATTCCATGAAGTATTTGCACACCATGGTCAGAGTCACCGACATTGACGCATCGCTGGCGTTTTACTGCCAAGCGTTGGGTTTG
>JADHNQ010000025.1 GCA_016779425.1 Pseudomonadales bacterium
TGATACCTGTTGAGTTTGGCTTCTAGCCGATCAATGCGCAGCCTAAGTTGATCCAAGCGCCCGGCGAGCCCCTCACCTTGATCTTGCGTGGCGTAACGCTCGTTGAAGTAGTTTTGAGTCGCACGGTGGGCTTGTGCCCTAGTGCTGGTTAGCAGCTCGCCTAGGGTGGCCATGCCCAGCTCTACTAGTGCCGCGGTGCGTTGTCCCGTTTCTCTGCCAAGCCACGCATCCAGTGGTTTGGCCAGATCTGGCGAGTAGTCCTTGGCGAGGGTCTGCAGCGCCATCAACACGGCGGCGTCGCCGTCGATGACGACGGTTTCTGATGTAGCGCCGGTCATAAGCGTTTGCAGGAGTCCCATTGGCTTGCCGGTCACGGCGACGTTTGGACTGTCGCTCGCGCCTGCATGGACTTCGATACTGCTCTCCTGCAGGATCAGGTGCCATGTCAGCGATGGTTCTAAGCAGTGAATTTCAATGACCTGACCGGCCAGCGAGGCAAAATTTTTCGCGGCTACAGGATCCAGATGGATCGCTCGCTCGCTTAAATCACTGAGCAGACGCTGCAGCGCGAGTAGCAGGGTTGCCGAGTCGTGGTGTATCAATACAACAGCATCCCATTAGGCCGAGGTTGATTCAGGCTTCACACCGCGATGTATCGCAGCGATGCCACCGACCAAATTGTGGAAGCCGGTTTCAACGAATCCAGCATCTTCGAACATTTGCTTTAGGGTTTTCTGGTTCGGGTGCATGCGAATAGATTCCACCAGATATTGATAGGGTTGAGCGTCGCCAACCAATAGCTTGCCCACGGGCGGCCAAAGTGTTTGAAAGGTGCGGTAAGCGGTCTCAAGCAGTGGATCCGTGGGGGTAGAAAATTCCAGCACTAACAGGGCTGCGCCGGGTTTCAGCACGCGCAAAATCTCAGCTAACGACTGATCTTTGTCGGTAAAATTACGTATGCCGAAGCTGATACAGGCGCAGTCAAAACTGTCGTCGGCAAAGGGCAGTTGCTCCGCTGGTGCCTGACAAAATTCGACCTGGCTGATGCCTTGATCGAGTAGGCGATCTCGACCCACTTGCATCATTGGCCGGTTCAGATCGGTGAGTACCACACGCCCTTGCGCGCCGACTGCCGGTGCAAACAGCGCCGCCATATCGCCGGTGCCGCCGGCTAGATCGAGTACCTGATGACCTTCACGAACCCCGGCCATTTGCAGCACCATACGTTTAAAGAGACGGTGGGTACCCAAGGACATAAGATCGTTCATCAAGTCATAGCGATCTGCTACCGCAGCGAAGACACCACCTACGCGACGAGTCTTTTCCTCAGGCGACACTTGCTCAAAACCGAAACTAACGGCTTCTTCGGTCTCAGGTCGCTGAGGGTCTGCGTCTTTCGCTTGTTGCGGATTATCGGCGGCTTCGGTCATCGCTTTGAATCTTGTATTGGGGTCGTGTTATCGAGCCGCTCTACACGGCAAAGGGAACTATAACGCGGATGCACCATGGGTAGTGAGCACGCCTACTTGGGTGCCCACTGATTCACGGGAATATTGGGCAGCCGTGATGCGTTGGCTTGTTTAAGTTCCTGCAGATATTCCTGCCAAAACCGTTCTTGCTCGCTACCCAATTCGTGCAAGTAAGCCCAGGCATAAATACCGCTGTCGTGACCATCGTCGAAGCCGATCCGAATGGCGTAATTTCCCACAGGCTCAATTAGCTTAATGCCGACATTCTTCTTACCCGTTTGCAGGGTTCGCTGATCTGGGGAATGCCCGCGCACCTCGGCAGACGGAGAGTAGACACGCAACAGTTCTGCGGGCAGTTCGTACCGTTCACGATCCCACTGCAGCTCAAGAGTGTGGGCTATTTTGTGGTAGGTGATGTGGCTTGGAGCGTCCATAGATTTCGATCAGATTAGGATGGTTTCGATCCGAGGATCACAAAATAAAGCGTGAAAGGTCGGTATTGCTGACAAGGTCGCTTAGGTGGCTATTGACGTAATCCGCGTCGACCAAAATCTGCTCGCCCGAACTTCCATCTGCGTTAAAGGACAGGGGCTCAAGCAAACGCTCCATAACTGTATGAAGGCGTCTAGCGCCGATATTTTCGGTGCCCTCGTTCACCTGCCACGCCAGCTCAGCGATACGCTCAATACCGCTCTGGGCGAACTCTAAACTGATGTTCTCCGTGGCCATCAGTGCGCGATATTGTTCGCAAAGACTCGCCTTGGGCTCGGTTAAGATGCGGCGAAAGTCCTCAGGCGACAACGCCTTTAGCTCTACTCGAATGGGCAGGCGGCCCTGCAGTTCTGGAATGAGATCCGAGGGCTTTGCCAGGTGAAAAGCGCCAGATCCAATAAACAAAATGTGGTCGGTACTTATCGCCCCGTACTTGGTGCTTACGGTGCAGCCTTCGATCAGTGGAAGAAGATCACGCTGTACTCCCTCTCGAGATACATCAGTGCCAGAAGTTTCAGCACGCTTGGCAACTTTATCCAGCTCGTCGATGAAAACGATGCCTTTCTGTTCAACGGCGGTAACAGCCTTGCTGCGAATGTCCTCCTCATTGATCAGTCGGGCGGCCTCCTCGTCATGGAGTCGTTTGCGTGCTTCCTTAATGCTCAGGCGCTGCTCCTGTTTTTTCCCCTGACCGAGGCTGGAGAACATGTTCTGTAGCTGGCTGGTCATTTCTTCCATGCCTGGTGGCGCCATGATTTCAACGCCTACGGCGACCTGCTCGAGGTCGACGTCAATTTCTTTATCGTCGAGCTCGCCCTCGCGCAGTTTCTTGCGGAACATTTGGCGCGTGGTGGAATCCGTTGATTCAGACTCGCCATCGGCATTACGCGGTGCTGGCAGCAAGGCATCTAAAATGCGGTCTTCGGCACGATCCTCGGCCTGTTCGGCAACGGCCTGCATTTGCTCTTGGCGCAGCAGATTTACAGCCGTGTCTGCCAGATCGCGAACAATGGACTCCACGTCGCGGCCGACGTAACCCACCTCGGTAAACTTGGTTGCTTCCACTTTGATCAAGGGCGCATTGGCAAGTTTTGCCAATCTTCGAGCGATTTCTGTTTTGCCAACACCTGTGGGGCCGATCATGAGAATGTTCTTAGGGCTGACCTCATCTCGCAGCTCAGGATCAAGCTGCATACGTCGCCAGCGGTTTCGCAGCGCGATGGCGACAGCACGCTTGGCGTCGCTTTGACCGACAATGTGGCGGTCGAGTTCCTGAGCAATTTGTTTGGGTGTGAGCGCGTCGTTAGCTGTCATCGGTGGACAAGGTTTCCAAGGTCAGTGAATGATTGGTGTAGACGCAAATATCGCCGGCAATGGTCATGGCTTTGCGGACCACTTCTTCGGGGCGGAGCTCGGTGTTTTCAGCGAGTGCGGTTGCGGCCGCCCTTGCATAGTTGCCGCCAGAGCCAATGGCCAACACGCCAGCCTCTGGCTCAAGCACATCGCCATTGCCGCTGATCAACAAGGTAGCGGATTTATCCGCAACGATAAGCATCGCTTCGAGCTTGCGCAGGGCTCGGTCGGAGCGCCATTCCTTGGCGAGCTCCACTGCGGCTCGTGTGAGTTGCCCGTGATATTTCTCCAGCGCAGCCTCGAATTTTTCAAACAGAGTAAAAGCATCAGCGGTACTGCCGGCAAACCCAGCGATGACTTTATCTTGATAGAGTTTGCGTACTTTGACCGCATTTCCCTTCATAACCGTATCGCCAATGGAGACTTGGCCGTCGCCGCCCACGGCCACCTGATTGTCATCTCTGACGCTAAGAATGGTGGTGCCGTGAAACGCTTGCATAGTTAATTCCGTGAGTTGTTTGTTGCTATATGCGCGGTGCTAGAGGTTGGCTAAAGGCCGTCATGCGAGGGGCCAACGATATTGGCGGTGTCGTTGCCACAAAGCAACGTTGAGCAGACGCTTAGTCACATTCGCGCTAATTCAAAATAATGCCCGAAATGCCCTGCTCTCTGAGTTTTGTCAGGGCACGGTTGGCGTCTACGCGTCGTTCAAATGGGCCCAATATCACGCGGTGCCAGGTTCCCGTTGAGCTGTCATTGACCTCAACGACGGCGGGTAGATTGAGCAAAATCAGCCTGGCACGCATTTCGTTGGCATCTTTCTCGTCAAGAAAAGAGGCGGCCTGAACTCTGAAGGTCGAAGGCATCTCTGCGTCAGTAGGCTTATTCGACTCGTAGGGCGAGGTATCCACCTTTATTTCGCCGTTCTTAAGAATGTCTGGAAATTCAAAAGTAACTCTCGGCGTTTCTGACGATTCTGCAGCGTTTAGGACAGGGTCGTCGGGAGCAGCTTCCATCCATTCAGGTAGGTAGGCGGCAATCAGCACGACTAAGGCGCCGAAAATCGCGCCGGATGAAAAGCTTGGTCCGTGAAAGGTGAGGCTCTTTCTCTTACCGCGGGTGGGTGTCGCTCGGCTGCGGGTAGAGGCTGCACGAGGCTTGCGTTTGGTCGGTTTCGCGGAGCCACCGCGTTTAGCGAAGTCCTTGGTCATGCAAAGCCGCCTGTGGCGAGTCCAGTGGGTAAAAATTCAGTGCGGATAATAACGTGCGCGCGAGTTGTTGGCGAAGCCGCAATGGTCATTGTTGCATTCTCATCTGGCCTACATCGCATCATAGGGATCAACGTCGATAGACCAGCGCAAGCTGTGATGCGTTTTGGGGCGGCCTAAACTGGCGAGAACCCGATGCAGCTCTGGTCGAGTTGCCGCCAAGACCACTAATTGAAAGCGTGTCCGTTTTGCAAGGCGAGCCATAGGGGCAGGAATAGGGCCGAGAATATCGAGTCCTGTCACATTGTGTAGGCTCTTCGCTGCCGACTCGAATGAGGCTTTGCAATGGCTCAGGAAATCCCGTGCTAGCGCGGGGTCGATGGATTCAGCCCGGAGCATCGCCATGGGTTGAGCCGGTGGCAGCCCTGCCTGTATGCGGCTTGTTAGCTCAGCCTCGGCGAATCCCCTGTAGCCTTGAGAAATCAGTCGCTGCAGCAGAGGATTTTCTGGCTGATAGGACTGGATCCAAACTTCTCCCTGCTTTTCAGCGCGGCCGGCGCGGCCGGCAACCTGCACGATGAGCTGAGCCGTACGCTCAGGAGCCCGAAAGTCTGGGCTTAAGAACCCGGCGTCGGCGTTAATGACTGCCACAAGGGTTACCTGAGGAAAGTGATGACCCTTGGCGAGCATTTGAGTGCCTACCATGATGCATGGATCGCCTACCTGAATTTTCTCAAGTTGGCTATTAAGCTGTGCATTGCTGCGTGTGGTATCGCGATCAATGCGGTAAAGCGGAATATCGGGGAAGAGCTCGGCTAGGCCCTCTTCTGCGCGCTGGGTTCCCATACCAACTGGCAACAAATCATGGTGGCCGCATTTTTCACACTGCTTTGGCAGAGCAAAGCGCAGGTTGCAGTGATGGCAAATTAGCTGCTCCGGTTGACGGTGCAGCGTTAACCTCGCATCGCAATCCGAGCAGACGTTTTGCCAACCACAAGCTTTACAAACCAGTGTGGGCGCAAAACCGCGTCGATTGAGGTAGACCAGAACTTGACCGTTTGCTTCCAAGTGCGAATGGATCACCCGAATCAGGGTGTCGGAAAGGCCGCTGCGCAAACTCTGACCGCGTAGATCGATGGTTTGATAGCGAGGCATTGTGGCCCCACCGGCTCTTTGCGTAAGCAAGATGTGTCGATAGCGCTCACGCTTGGCGTTATAGAACGATTCGAGGGATGGCGTCGCGGAGCCAAGGACCAAGGGTATGTCCAGTTGCTGCGCGCGTTTTACGGTCAGGTCTCGGGCTGAATATCGCAGTCCTTCCTGCTGTTTGTATGAGCTGTCGTGTTCTTCGTCGACAATGATCAGTCCCAGGTTTTTGAACGGTGTAAAGACAGCAGAGCGCGTACCGATCAGCACCTTGATCTCGCCCGCGCGACACCTTAACCAGGTTTGCAGCCGCTGCCCCTCACCGAGACCTGAATGCACCATGCCTGTGCCGCCAAACCGGCTCTCAAATCGGTCGAGAGTTTGGGGTGTGAGGGCAATTTCAGGCACCAGTACGAGCACTTGTTTCCCAGCGCCCAGAACTGCCGCCATGCTCTGAAGATACACTTCGGTTTTACCCGAACCGGTTACCCCTTCTAATAAAAATACGTTGAAGCCAACGGCAGCATTGATCCCATTGATGGCCACTTGTTGCTCATCAGACGGCGCCAAAGGTCCAGTCATTTGGCGCTGAGTGGGAGCTGCCCTTCGTATCAGCACACCCATACCTTCGAGTTTACGCAGCATGCTTCGATTAAATCCTGCGGCCTCGAGGGCCTCGCCGGATTGTGCATCACCGACACGAGCCAGATGATCGACGACGGCTTGTTGGGTCTTTGCCCGGGGCGAAATAAGGTTGGCGTTTGTCAGGTGCCATAGGTCAGGAGGGGCTTCAGGCTTGATCTCAAGTACCGTGCCCTTGCGCGCTGCGCTAGGGAGTACCGTCGCCAGCACCTCTCCCAAGGGATAGTGATAGTAGTGCTGCATCCACTGCGCTAGCGCCAGTAGCTCCGGTGCAATGGCCGCCTCAGTATCCAGCACCTCGATCACGGCCTTGGTGCTGGTATGCGGGTTAGCAACTTCGGTGCTGATGCAAATACCGATGACTTCGCTGCGTCCAAACGGCACCAGCAGTCGCGCACCTACTTGTGGTACCGGGTGTTCGGCCTCGATGTGGTAGTCATAGACCGAGTGCAGTGGTCTAGGAACGGCGACTTGGATGACTTGTTTGGTATCGGCCATAGAGCATTGTAAGGAGGAATCGCATTGTCAGGATAGCGGTGAACGCGATTCATGTAGCGACGCTCCTGACGCTTGCGACAGTTAGACGTTCTGTTACACTTCGCGCCCGATTTTCAACAAGCAAGCAAGCGTTATGAAGCCTGAAGTTCATCCGGAATACCACGCCATCAAAGCCACCTGCAGCTGTGGCAATGTGATGGAGATATGGTCTACGCTCAGCAGCGACATCCTCGTTGACGTTTGTTCAAGCTGCCACCCTTTTTATACGGGCAAGCAAAAGACAATCGATTCCGGTGGCCGTGTCGAGAAGTTCCGCCAGCGTTTCGCAAAGCGCACCAGTTCTGGCAGTTAACGGCTGACCACAACAGTCTAGAAGATTACTCTCACAGCGCTGCGGTCGGTGCTAACCCGCACCTGTGGGATGTCGGCGAGAGGCTGTGTTTAAGAACGGACAAAGAAGGAGGCAATTCGCCTCCTTTTTTTGTGCGCAAAGAAACAGACCACTTGTTTAAGACATGCCGCTAGAACAAATCAACCGATCGAATGTCCTCGGTTGGTGTTTCCTCACCGCTCAATGTAGAGGAGACGTCGGGTGCAAATTCTGCCAAGAAGACCTCGTTGGTTGTGGTGTTATCGGCGGAAGTTGTGGGTAGGCCGGTGCGCTTGTCTACGCGCAGCGTGACGACACCCGGTGGCTGGAGCATTGGCATTTCAGGTACATCTGCCAGAGCGTCTTCCATGAAGTCTATCCAAATAGGTAGCGGTACATTGGAGCCATAGGCATTCCTGCCGAGTGGCTGTTGATCCTTAAAACCCACCCAAACGCTCGCTACTAAGGCGTGATTAAAGCCATTAAACCAGGTATCCGACGCATCGTTGGTGGTGCCGGTTTTACCCGCTAGGTCACTTCTGTTTAAGGTTCTCGCGCGTCGCCCGGTGCCGAGTTTGATGACGTCGCGCAGCATGGACTGCATGATGTAGGCATTGCGCTCGTCGAGCACCTGCTCCGCCTGCAACGGTGTCTCTTGGTCAGGTTTTTTTGCCTCAAAACTGAGCCAAGAATCGAGTACGGAGTGACGCAACCAAGTGTCAGGGTTGACGGATGCGCTACCTTTGGCGTTAGTCGCGTTGACTGGGTTATCGCTGACGCCTCGGTCAGTATTGCTTGCCGCGATGTTGTCGGACTCCGCCGCCAGCGCCCCACAGTCTTCACAGACCGTAGCGGGATTGGTTTTAAACAGAACATTGCCTCGTTGGTCCAGTAAGCGATCGACGATATGTGGCTCGACTAGGTAACCGCCATTGGCCAGAACACCATAGGCTTTCACCATATCGATGGGCGCTACGGTCATCGTTCCCCCACCCAGGGCCAGCTGGGTGTTGCGCGGAAAGGATGTCATGTCGAATCCAAACTTTTTGACGTCTTCAAGTACCTTGCCGGCGCCAATCTCAAGCAGCACCCGCATGGACACTAAGTTGATAGAGCGGTACAGAGCCTCGCGCAGGCGAGTGGGACCGTTGTATCGGTTGTTGTCATTTTCCGGCCGATACTGGGATTCGAGATTGGCATCCTCGAAGACCAAGGGTGCATCCAGAAAAATATCCGCCGGTGTGACGCCTCGGCTGAGTGCCGAACTGTACACAAATGGTTTGAAACCCGACCCGGGCTGACGCTGAGCTTGCAGAGCGTAGTTGTACTGATCGCGGTAGAAGTCGTAGCCACCCACGAGGGCGCGCACGGCTCCGCTTTGGGGGTCCATGGCGATCAGTGCACCCTGAATATCCGGCAGCTGAGTCAGACGCCAAGTGGGAGCACTCTCCGCGTTCTCAGATCCAGATGGGTTTACGCGTACGATGTCGCCTACCTGCACGATATCGCTCATCTGCCGGACACTAGGCCCGCGTTCGTCCACCGATATATAGGTTCTGGCCCAACGACTGTCGGCCAGCTGAAGCTCGCCAAAGCCAAGGTCACTCGCCAATACCAGGGCACTCTGGTCCTGAACGCGCAGTACCACGGCAGGAATTTGCTCCTCATAGCTGTCGAGCTCGTCGAGGCGTTGGTGTAGCTCACGAGTAAGTTCTTCACCCAGACTGGTGTTGCGACCGAGGGGAGACTCTTCTGGAGTGACTGTGACCGTTGCACTAGTGCTCTCTGAGCCAATGGACTGAGCAGACGATGAATAGTGTTGGTTGATTTGCGTAATCAGGACATCAGGTATTTGTGTCTCAGGCCCTCGGTAACCGTGGTCGTGATCGTACTTGATCAGTCCTCGGCGCAAGGCTTGGGCCGCCTCGCGCTGCTGCTTGGCATCGAGGGTGGTGTAGATTTCGTAGCCGCCGGTGTACAAATCCGGCACATTGCCCAACACTTTTTGGCGCGCCCATTCCGCCACGTAGGGACTGGGCAAGTCGAGTTCGCGCGCATAAACCTTGGCGGTAATGGGAGAAGCGATGGCTTCGCCGTACTCCTGGCGGGTAATGGACTCTTGGTCAAGCATGCGGCTGAGCACCTGGTTGCGACGTCGCAACGCCCACTGCGGACCGTTGATAGGATTGCCAGCCTCTGGGCGCTGGGGAATGCCGGCCAGCATGGCAAGCTGCGCCAGTGATAGCTCTTCCAAAGATTTGCCATAGTAGGTGACGGCGGCAGCTTGCGCGCCATAAGCTCTCTTACCGAAGGGTACTAGATTGATGTACAGCTCGAGAATTTCTTGTTTAGTCAGCTCTTGCTCGATCTTCAGCGACAGCAACATCTCTTTAAATTTGCGAAGAAAACTGCGCTCTAATGTAAAAGACACGTTGCGCGCCAGCTGCATGGTTATTGTGCTGGCACCGCCCAGGCGATCGTCGTTGATCCCGACCATACGGGCCCCTAGCTGTATCAAATCGTTGGCCAATGAGATGTAGTCAATGCCGCTGTGCTGGTAAAACCGCTTGTCCTCGGTGTCAAGAATTGCGCTGATGAAATCTTCGGGCACGTCCTCGATTGCGACCGGAATCAAACGACGCTCACCAAACTCGCCAAGCAGCTCACCATCTTTTGCATAAATACGCAGCGGTGCTTCCAGCTTCACGTTACGAAAGGAGCTCGCCTTGGGAATTTGCGGGTCGAGATAGATATAGGCACCGGCAAGGCCGATCACCATTGTGCATAGGACCGCGACGCCAAATACTGCAAAAAAGCGCAGCACAGGGTGTTTAGGTGAGGGTCGTTTCATTTGGCCGGATTCGGTAACCAGTAGAAATCGGAGAAGGGGTGCGAGCATAGCAAACCCCGTGTTTTAGGACACTGCCTACGGCAGCGTCATCAAACACCTGCACAACAACAGGTATTAGCTTACAAACTTTGCGGCATCCTCGGGTTCTTATCGTGGGGTCGCTCAAGCAGTCTGAAGCCGTGCATCCAACGGACTGTTGGTTATGGCTTCTTTTGTGAGAAAAATCTGGATAGCGCTCCAGTCATTAGTTAAATCCATGGGGTTGTCTGACGCGTTTTTTAGGCGCGGCGGCGCGCCTGCGCTAGGGCTTTGCGTCAAATGTGATCGCCTTGAATTTGTTCTGTTGGCGCCAAAAGACTGCAGGATCCAAGAATCCATCGAGCTTGATGCGTCGACCGATTTGAACCAGGCCTGCCAGAGTGTTGTCGACATGTGTCACAGCGTACTCGGCCCCGACGTTGGCTCCGTGGCATGCTGGATCGGCACCGATCGCGCAGATTCCCTGACTCCTGCCATAACGTCTCGCATCACTTCGCGTCGCTGGCTAAGGCCGGTCATCGACCTGTCTACAGCCCAGGTACTTGCACAGATACTGACAACGCACCTAGCCGAGCTGTCAGACAGACAGATGTCCGACAGTAATCTTGGCGGTGCACCCGATGAGGACTGGCTGGAAATCGCCCATGCCCAGTCCGCGCCTGCCATGGACTATTCGCTGCTGCCTGATGAGCCTGCATCAGAACCGAGGTCTTTGTCCGCTTGGCTGTGGTGGGCGCCGAAAGATGCCGAAGACGAACTTCGCAGCATACTGGCGTCAGATCGCTTTGTGGTGACGGGTTTGGCACCAAACGGCACCGGGCTTTATCGCGGCTTGCGAGAAATATGGCAACATAAAGCCAATTGGGTTGACGAGCTAGCGGGTCGCTGGGCACTGCTGGATATAGAGCCGTCTGGCTCAGCGGCTGGTTCACACCTCTGGTGGTTTTTGGGTTCGCGGTTCTGTCACTGGGAACGCTTGGACATCGCATCGGAACACACTGACGTAGTCGCTGCCTGTGCGAGCCGGTTAAACGACGCTGGCGGTGCTCTCGTGGTCTGGCGTGCTGCAGCATGTTCAGGGTGCGCACTAAGCCATACCCACCGTGTGTTTGATCACGCATTAAACCCTTGGGGCGGTGATGGTATGGCGGTGCTTCCTGAATACTCTGTACCAGGTGTGATCGCGTTGGGCCTCGCGCTGCAGGCAAGGACACCAAAAACCAGCGATTGGTGTCACGAGGTGGATATGCCCGTGATTAACCTGCTGCCTTGGAGAGGTGCGGCCCTGCAGCAAAGGCGGCGTGGATTTGCGCTCCAGCTGGCGGCGGTAGCATGCCTGACATTGGCAGGTTTCATATACTGGAGCTCGCTTTTGCAGGCGCAAGTAACTAACGAGCGGACAAATTTGGCCGATGCGCAAAAGGCCTACGATCAGGCGATAAGCGCGCGAGCAAAAAACGATCGGGTGCGAGCAAACTTAGATCTTGCGCAGCAAAGCGCGGAACGGCTTATGCAGGTCGCAACTTCTGGCAATTTCCAGCTCGCACGCCTCCATTTTTTGCTCTCGAGCCTGCCCGACTGCCTCGACGTGCATGTCGCGTCAACTGCCCATTTGTCCGCCTCTGTGTCCGGTGTTGTCAGTGACACCTCGGCTGTGACAACACTGGCTGCCGATCTCTTCGAAGTGTTTGATGCCAATCTTCAATTCTCCCTAGATGAATGGCCGATACTAGTGATCGGTGAACAACCCGTCTTTGGTGCGACTGCCACACAGGAGTCGACGAATGTTTCGCTCCGTCTGTCATTCGCTCAAACCGTGGCCCCAGACGATGTGCCCGCCGAGACCGATTAGCCAAGTGGCTAGGAGATTTGAATCGAGCATCTCCTCATGAGCTTGGCGAGGCTTAGTAGGTTGATTTTTGCGGCACCATTGCTCCGCTGTTTTGTTCTGTTCGCCTTGAGTTGCGCTATCGGTGGCATTGGAGTGTTGCTTGAAATCTTGCCTGCCAAGCAGCAGCTGTCCATGGTGCGAGATGAGATTTATCAGCGTCAAAACGTCCTGCACGCGCTGAAAGCTCAACACTCCCGCGGATCAACGGGGAATGAGGCAAACCTACAGGCGTGGCTGGCCATATTCCCTCAATGGCGCTCTGCCAACGCTGAACAAGACAGACTGTCCTCCTTGGTAGATCTCGCCAGCAAACGCCAGATACAAACGCTGAAGCTTCAAGCAGCGCCCGAGGAATCTGCGCCTTTGACCCTGCTGACCAGGCAGGAAATTCGCCGACTGCAACAGGCAGATGTACCGATCGAGATCGTGCAGCAGGGTTACCGTTGGCAGCTGCAGGGGAGCTATCTGAATCTGATGTTGCTACTGGAGGACCTCACTCAGAAAGCGGCATCCATTGACGATTTGTCGATACAGCGCCTCGACGACAAAAGTCAAAGCGCGTCGGTATCGGGGTTTTCTACCGGGAACATTCTGAATAGCCCTCGTGACACTGCAGATGCCTTTCAAAGTGCCCGAGAAGATCAGGCAGATGTATTGTTTAGAGCCGATCTTGCGTTTCGTCACTTCGTTAGAAAAGGCGGCAATCTCCCTGTGCCGGAGAGTTCCGAGCCAAGGCCGACCGCTGCCGATTTCTTCAAACATCCGCCGACATTCGACTGGCAGACGACAGGATTAGCGAATTCTTCGGTAGCTACCGGCAGCATCGGGCGTTGTAGCACCTCAGCTGTTGGTTATCTCAACGGTGTTGCAAGGCAGGGTGCCCACATTTTTGCAGACCAGCAGATCGAGAAAATCGTCTTGGTAGGCACGGTAGCCCTTCGCGAGCAGTCTGGTATCGATGGCGACCAGAATCAATTGCGTGCGGTATTTCGTGGTGACCGGGGACAATTGCGGGCTGCAGAAATCGGCTCTGTCGTCGCCGCCCAGGGTTATCGCCTGGTTTCATTGAGTCGCCGTCAGGCGACGTTAGAAGGGCCAGATCGTGGTGCGCCGAATAACCAGAGGGTTTTAGGCTTACCCGCCCTGTATTTGACAGAAATGCGTGGTGTGGAAATTAGATCCGCCACCGAGCAGACCCCATGATCTACTCCCGGCACCCGTTGAACCAATTTGCGCTTCGACGGATTTGTTGTCTTGGTATTTGGGCCGCCCTTGTGTTGGCCGTATTGCCAGCCACTGCAGACGAGGCGCTAGAGGTCAATGAAGTGGTTTGGCAACCGGTTTCCAATGGTCATGCTCAAGTACATCAGCCGCGCCTGAATCTTCGTTTGCAGCAAGCAGAAGTCCGCGGTTTGCTTCAGTTGCTGGCAGATCAGCGCAACATTAGCGTCATGATCAGCGACGAGGTTGAGGGGACCCTGACCATGAACCTGGTCGATGTCAGCGCCTTGGATGCTTGGGCATTAATACTGGATGCCGCAGGCCTGGCAGAGCGCGCTCATCAGAACATTCGCTATGTTGCACCCGCGCCATCAATTGCTGCCCGTGAACAAGCAACCCTGACTGAAGCTCAAACTGTTGAGCAATTGATACCGCTCAAAACGAGGGTGCTGCGCATTCGTTACGCCCGTGCCAAACAGCTCCTCAAACATCTCAGTGGCGGCCAGTCCCTGCTATCTCAGCGCGGTGAGGTTTGGTTAGATGAACGCCTAAACGCCCTTGTCGTTAGCGATGTGCCTGAGCGCTTGGAGTCGATTGGTCAATTGGTCGCGCTCCTGGATGTGCCGTTGAACCAAGTCGCCATTGAGGCTCGTATTGTCACCGCCAGTGACACACTTAACCATCAACTCGGTATCCAGTGGCGGGCCGATCTCACCAGCGCAGACCACCTGGCGGGTGATGCAGACACCGGACAGGAAGTAAGCCAACTGGTTGCAACTACGGCGCTTGCTGCTGCGGCACCCGCCTCAACTCTTGCGCTTGGCATTTTGCGCCGCGGTACGGCATTGGATGCCGAGCTTTCTTTGCTAGCCGAGCAGGGCAAGGCTCGAGTTTTGGCTAAGCCTAAAATACTCACTCTTGATCAATCTCCCGCCTCAATTGAATCCGGGGTACAGATCCCCTATCAGGAAACCAGCCGAAGCGGCGCCACCTCGACTGCTTTTCGAGATGCCGTACTGTCACTGCATGTCTTGCCGCAAATCACCCCGGATCAAAACATCATGATGCGTTTGAACGTTAAGCAAGACACGGTCGGCCAGATTTTTAATGGTGTGCCATCGATCAACACCAACGAAATTGAAACCCAGGTATTGGTCGGTAATGGTGAGACCTTGGTGTTGGGTGGAATATTGCAGGAGGATGCGAACGATGCGGAACGCAAAACACCGATATTGGGAGACCTGCCGCTGCTGGGGCGTCTGTTCAGGCGCAGAATTACGCGGCAAGACCAGCAAGAGCTGCTGGTTTTTGTCACACCTACGCTGGTGAGCCGAGTATCCATCGACGAACCGCGGGGCCAGTCGCTTGGTCGTACCCCATCCGATACCCCGGCCGTCGATTCACTTTTGAAGCCCGAGTAAGCCAGGGGCGGGCTGAGCGGGGATATTTTTGGGTCTCTATTCACGGGTTGGATTACACTTGCACCATGAGCAAACGAAGTATCTATTTGGTCGGCCTTATGGCGGTAGGCAAAAGCACGGTTGGACGCCAGCTTGCAAAAATGCTGGATATGCCGTTTTTCGACGCGGACCATGAAATCGAGAATCGCACCGGGGCAGAAATCTCCTGGATTTTTGATGTGGAGGGTGAAGAAGGTTTCCGGGACCGAGAGGCGGCAGTAATTGATGAGCTGACACAGCAGCAAGGCATCGTCCTGGCCACCGGCGGCGGCGCGATTCTACGCGAAGCAAACAGACGCCATCTGGCGGCTCGGGGTATCGTTGTTCACTTAGATAGCTCAATCGAAAAGCTGATTGCGCGCACGAGAAGAGACACCAAACGCCCGTTGCTGCAGTCACCGAATCCCGCACGAACTTTGCGAGAGTTGAAGCGTAAACGCGATCCGCTCTACGCGGAGATTGCAGACTACCGCGTCATGACCGATCACCGGGGCGCAGGCGTTGTTACGCGCAAGATCCTGAAGGTGTTGGATAAAGAACACTGCATGCAAAAGCAGGTGTCCTCGTGACTTCGGGTGTCGAGGAGTCAAACCGGCAAACACTGCAGGTTGATCTGGGCGAACGCAGTTATCCCATACATATCGGCAACTTGGACATCAGCCAACCCGCTAAATTCGCGGAACTGTTGGATCCCATGATTGCCGGCCAGCAGGTCGCAGTCGTTACGAACGAAACTATTGCGCCGCTGTATCTAGACAAGGTGCTCAGCGCTCTTGGTCAACGGCAGGTAGATGTCTATCAACTGCAAGATGGCGAGGCCTATAAAAATCTTGCCAGCTTTGAGGCGATTACAACGTTCTTGTTGGAAGCGCGCCATAACCGCACGACCTGTTTGATTGCCCTGGGCGGTGGTGTTGTCGGCGACCTCTGTGGTTTCGTCGCAGCAACGTTTCAGCGTGGTGTTGATTTCATACAGATCCCAACCACATTGCTTGCTCAGGTGGATTCGTCGGTAGGTGGAAAGACTGCGGTCAACCATCCCGCAGGCAAGAATATGATCGGTGCCTTCTATCAACCCAAGGCCGTTCTTGCAGATACCACCGTGCTGACGACTCTACCGCCGCGGGAGTATGCGGCGGGATTGGCGGAAGTGGTCAAGTACGGTGTGATCGACGATGTGGATTTTTTTCATTGGCTTGAAGAGAGCGTGGCTGCGCTGCACTCGCGCTCTGAGGAAGCCCTTCAACAAGCCATTTTTCGCTCCTGTGCCAGCAAAGCCAAGGTCGTCAGTGAGGACGAGCGTGAATCTGGCCGCCGAGCGATATTGAATTTTGGGCATACGTTTGGGCACGCTATTGAAAAGCTCGCTGGTTACGGCGAGTGGCTACATGGCGAGGCGGTTGCAATTGGTATGGTCATGGCAGCTGAACT
>JADHNQ010000026.1 GCA_016779425.1 Pseudomonadales bacterium
CCGTAAGGAAACTTGTGCTGAATACCATCCCAGCGCCCGATCAACAAAACAGCGGCATAGCTCGGAGCAAAGCATTTGCCTTGGCACCATGTCTCTCACACACTAAGCAGCTTACGGAGGGAGAAAGACCATGTCTGAAGAAGCCTACAATGACTTGCTGCACGGTAACGGTTACCACCTGCTGAAAGAAGTGATCACGCCAGAACAGGCCAACGCTGTTCGCGAACTAGCACTGACGCGGCTGGACGAAGGCGCAGACCAGAACGGTCAAATCGCCATACGCAACATTTTACCATGGGGTGAAATGATTCATGACCTGGTGACCAATCCACGGCTTCTTAGCTTGGCCCATCGGCTGCTTGGCCATGATGCGACCCTCGCTGCGGTATCGGCTCGAGTACTCCCACCCGACTGTCCCCAGGGAGGACTGCACGTGGACTATCCCTATTGGGCCATGAATCCGGGTTTGCCCGTCGACCCAGCGTTGATGATGCAGGTGATTTGGATGATGGAACCCTTCACTGAACACAATGGCGGCACTTGGGTTGCGCCGGGCAGCCAACTCTGGGGCGGTAGACCAGACGAGGCGCGATTCAGCGAGCATGCGATTCAGGCTACCGGCAATGCCGGCGACGCCGTCGTCAGCCACGGTTTGTTATGGCACCGAACTGCGGTGAACCATTCCGATCATCCGCGCGTGGCGATATTGATTAACTACACGCAAATTGCGGTGCGTCCTATGACCACTATGGGACCCTTCGATGATGCGTTTGTTGAAAACGCCTCTGATGAATTACGTGCGCTACTGGCGCTGGATGTTGAGAAAGCGCTGCGGCGGCGCGCCTTGGGACATACGCAACGCGCCGCAACCGCCAATTAAATTTGACCAACACTAGGCCTGCTTACCTTTACTGATCGGTTTGCTCGCCACATCCTATTCAGCGATGAGCACGACGTCTGTGCATCAGCCCGGCCCCAAGGAAACTCCACATGACAACCCTAACCTCTCAGCTCAACCCCCGGTCCCACGCCTTCGCTGACAACGCCGGACAAATGCAGTCGTTGGTGGATGATCTGGAATCCTTGATCGAACAGATCAAACAAGGCGGTGGCGAGCGCTATCAGGCACGTCATCAGGCTCGAGGCAAATTGCTGCCCAGAGAACGTGTCGATCTGCTGATCGATCCGGGTTCTCCCTTTCTTGAGTTTTCCCAGCTTGCCGCCCACAACATGTATGGCAAAGACGATGTGCCTGGGGCAGGAATCATCACAGGCATCGGACGCGTTAATGGAATCGAGTGTGTCATTGTTGCCAACGACGCCACGGTGAAGGGCGGCACCTATTACCCGATCAGCGTCAAAAAACACCTGCGCGCCCAAGACATTGCCCGCGAGAACCACCTCCCCTGCATCTACTTGGTCGATTCCGGCGGTGCAAATTTGCCCAACCAAGACGAGGTATTTCCGGACAAAAATCACTTCGGGCGAATATTTTTCAATCAAGCCAACATGTCCGCGGAGAACATTCCCCAAATCGCCGTGGTCATGGGTTCTTGCACCGCGGGTGGTGCCTATGTCCCTGCCATGGCGGATGAATCGATCATCGTGAAAAATCAGGGCACCATCTTTCTCGCGGGTCCCCCGCTGGTAAAAATGGCAACCGGCGAAGAGGTGAGCGCGGAAGAGTTAGGTGGTGCAGATGTGCACAGCAAGGAGTCTGGGGTTACCGATCACTACGCGAACAACGACCACCATGCACTGGAACTGGCGCGTCAGGCAGTGGGTCGGCTCAATCGGGTAAAGCCATTGCATATGGATATCGCAGAACCCGTGGAGCCTCTGTATCCAGCTGCCGAGCTGCTTGGCGTCGTGCCGAAAAATGTCCGTGAGCAGTACGATGTGCGTGAAATCATCGCCCGCGTCTTTGACGGCTCTGAATTCGACGAGTTCAAAGCATTATTCGGCAGCACCCTGGTTTGTGGCTTTGCCCGACTTTATGGTTATCCCGTTGGTATTGTCGCAAACAACGGTGTGCTTTTTGCTGAATCGGCCCAAAAGGGCGCGCACTTCATTGAGCTTTGCGCTCAGCGCAAGATCCCACTGATCTTTTTGCAGAACATCACGGGCTTCATGGTAGGCAAACAGTACGAGACTGGCGGCATCGCCAAACACGGGGCCAAAATGGTGACTGCGGTGGCCTGCGCCAAAGTGCCCAAGCTGACGCTGATCGTTGGCAACTCCTATGGCGCCGGTAACTACGGTATGTGCGGACGAGCCTATGACCCAAATTTCCTGTTCATGTGGCCCAACGCGCGCATCTCAGTCATGGGCGGCGAACAAGCCGCCGGCGTGCTGGCACAGGTGCGACGCGGCCAAATCGAGGGTGGCGGTGAGCAGTGGTCAGAGACCGACGAGGCTGACTTCAAGCAGCCGATCATTGATGACTTCGACGCTCAAGCCCACCCGTACTATGCCAGTGCTCGTCTTTGGGATGATGGGATCATCAACCCTATGGACACCCGACGGGTACTAGGTCTGGCACTTTCAGCGTCTCTTAACAAACCCATAGCCGACACGCGCTTCGGCGTGTTCAGGATGTAACTATGTCTGACACGAGGTATGACACCCCGTTCCGCAAGATTCTTGTCGCCAATCGAGGCGAAATCGCCTGTCGCATCATCAGAACCGCAAGGCACTTAGGCATCGAGACGGTTGCCGTCTTCTCCGATGCAGACCGTCGTGCCCTGCATGTTGAGATGGCAGACCAAGCCATACACATTGGCGGCTCCGCGCCGGCGGATTCCTATCTGCAGATGCAGCGCATTATTGATGCCGCCAAGGCCACCGGCTGTCAGGCGATTCATCCCGGCTATGGTTTCTTGTCTGAGAACGCTGAGTTTTCAGGCCTTTGTGCAGCGAATGATCTGGTCTTCATTGGCCCACCCGCTTCAGCCATAGAGGCCATGGGTTCCAAATCTGCAGCCAAACAAATCATGCAGGAAGCCAGCGTACCCCTGCTGCCCGGCTATCATGGCAGCGACCAAGATGAAACCACACTCAAAGAAGCTGCCGACAATATGGGTTATCCGGTACTGCTCAAGGCCGTGGCGGGAGGCGGTGGCAAGGGCATGCGCCAAGTGCGCAGCGCGGACGAATTCTCTGAAGCCTTTGCGGCTGCCAAGCGCGAAGCTCAGTCTGGGTTTGGCAATGACGCCATGCTGGTTGAGAAGTATCTAGACCGCGCCCGCCATGTAGAGGTTCAGGTATTTTGCGATTCCCAAGGGAACGGGGTGTATCTGTTCGAGCGGGACTGCTCGGTACAGCGTCGGCACCAAAAAATCATTGAAGAAGCACCGGCACCGGGCATTGACGATACGCTGCGAACTCAAATGGGCGAGGCTGCCCTGCGCGCTGCTGCTGCCGTCAATTACGTTGGCGCGGGCACGGTGGAATTTTTGCTCGACGAGCACGGCGAGTTTTTCTTCATGGAAATGAATACCCGCCTGCAGGTCGAACACCCGGTCACCGAGATGATTACCGGCACCGATCTGGTAGCTTGGCAACTGGCTGTGGCCAGCGGTAAGCCTCTACCGAAAGCTCAGAATGAGCTAAGTATTCAGGGCCACGCGATCGAAGTTCGCATCTATGCCGAGAATCCTGACAACGATTTTCTGCCCGCAGCGGGCTCGCTTTGGCGGCTGAAGCAGCCCGCGGCGAATGCAAACATACGAATCGATACCGGCGTGATTCAGGGCGACGAGGTGGGCGTATTTTATGATCCCATGATCGCCAAGCTCATTGTCTGGGGTGAAACCCGCGCCATTGCCATACAGCGGCTGCAGCAGGCACTTGGCGAGTACAAGATTGCCGGCGTCACGACTAACGTAGATTTTCTACGGCGCTTGATTGCAGTCCCCGCCTTTCGCCAGGCGATTTTACAGACAGACTTTATTGAACAACATCGTCGCGAACTCTTTGGCGATGAAGACCATACGATCTCCCTCGCGCAAGTTGGTGTGTATCTGACCCTTGCCCCGGTGAGCCAGGGAGCGTCACATGAAATGGCGACCCGCAAATCTCTAATCGACACCTCCTCACCGTGGCATGCATCAGATGGTTGGCGCATGAACGCGCCAAGCCTTTGGCACCACATAGTGCTGGTTGATGACGAAGAAAAAACGATAACGGTCAAGCAAGACCGCAGTGGTGCCTTTGAGTTGGTAGTAGCAGACGCAACCTATCGAGGGACTGCCGCATTGGCAGGCTCGATACTTTGTAGTGAGCTAAATGGGATCAGGCACCAAGTCGAAATATTCGAGCAGGCACTTGGGCACCAGCGAGAGCTGATCGTCTTTGGCAGCGAGCAGTCTCTGACCTGCCGTACCGTCGCTCCAGACTTCGGCGAAGAATCTGGCCGGTCTGACGAATCCAACTTCAAAGCCCCCATGAACGGCACTCTGACTGCGCTCTTTGTGGAGGCAGGCCAGCAGGTCGAACGCGGCTCAACCTTAGCGATCATGGAGGCGATGAAAATGGAGCACGCGATCAAGGCACCCGCAGCGGGCACCGTGACCGACGTCTTTTACAGTATCGGAGACCTAGTGGACGGCGGCGCTGATCTGCTCAACTTTGTCCCCGTCGAGCAGAACTAAGCCACACAAGTTCGCCTAGGCGACCTTGTGTTGCTGCAACGCGCCAATGGTCTCCACACAGGCGTGGGCCGCCTCGGCGCCCTTGGTGACAAAGTGCTCTCGGAAGAATTCGGGCTGCCCCTCACTCAAGAAATCCTGTGGTGTTAGCGCAGCGGAAAATACCGGCACACCCGTATCCAACTGGACACGCATTAACCCGTCGATCACCGCGGTAGAGACAAATTCGTGGCGATAGATACCCCCATCGACAATCAGCCCTGCCGCGACGATGCCCGCGTATTGTTCGCTGCAGGCAAGCAGCTTGGCGCGCAGTGGAATCTCAAACGCACCGGGCACCTCAAACAGTTCAACATCTCGGCTGTCGAGGTTGGCATGAACCTGTAAAAAGGAATCACGAAGCGCATCGACAATGTCGCGGTGCCAGCAGGACTGGACAAAGGCAATTTTGCCGCGTGAGGTGATGTCGGAGAAATTGGAATTGAAGCTATTCATCTGTTGCTTTCCTATTGATTGGTTAAACAACAGGGCAACAAGGACAAAGGCCGCGGCTGACAAAAATCAGCGTTGGCAGATTACCTTATTCTCATAACCAGACTTTAACTGTCGGCCTCGGAATCACACCGAGTCTGCTGTCCTCTCGACAATGCAAATGCTTTGCTGCCAAGAGCGCCCGCGGGCTACGCATCCTTTTTGCCTCACATGTATCTGAGCGACAAAGGGTGCGATTACCGCCGGTGGGGACTTTCACCCCGCCCTGAGAACTCGCCTTAACGACGAGCTGCAACTATACGAGGGATCACCATTCATGACAACGAAGGCCAACCTAGCGAATTGTTCATGCGCAGGCCGGCACTGGCGCGAACCAGCGCAACAGTATCGGCAACAACACCAGACTAATGATGAGCAGAAGACTGATGGCGATGGTCAACAGTAGTCCGATGGATGCAGCCCCTTGATGCGGACTCAAACTTAACGAACAAAATGTGCCCACCGTCGTCAGACCACTGATCATCACCGCCCGACGAATCGCCGGATCCATGGCCTGCCCGCCCTCCTCACGCTGGGTCTGGCGGTGCCGATGCACAATGTGGATACCCGTATCAACGCCAAGGCCCAGTATCAAAGGCACCATGAGTATATTGGCCATATTTAAGCTAATACCCAAGACAGCACAGACGGCAAAGGTGAGTACGATCGTCATAGCGATAGGCGTTAGTACAAGCAGAGGGAGCTTCAAGCCCCGAAAGTACAGTACAAGCAGCATGAAAATGACACCAAAAGCCGTCGCCGCGGCCTGCTGAAACGACTCGATCACCACGGCACCAATACCCCACTCAACGACACTTCTGCCTGCGGCATTCGGCGCATTCGCGGAGACTTCTGTAATGAAGGCATCGGTAGCATCGCGGTCATTGAGCAGTGTGGCGGGATTCACCGACACGAGATGCTGACCGTCAGGTGAGATAAGTCTTTCACGAAATCTCTGTGGCACTTGCTCCAGGGAAAACGGCTGCGCGTTCAACAGACCACGTAACTTCAAGAGACTGTCGGGCAGTTGCTCGACCAGTTGAGTTTCATAGGCTTCGATGTTCGCCGGCTGCTGCAACATGGCCTCGGCAGAGCGGACTACTCTTTCAGCTTCATAACGGCTATCGCCGCTAAGCTCCGCAACGGTTTCGCGCAAATACTCAACGGCCAAGGTCGCCAGCTCAAGATCGACAGGGATTCCCGAAGGCGCATCAAGGTCGTTCAGCAAGTCTTGAATCTGCGCCAGCCTAGCCGCCTTGGCATCCTGCGCCTGGGGCACAAAGTCATCGGGTATCGTCACCGCCCCCACCGTAGGCAGTGTCGCCAGACGCGTTTGCAGTGCTGCCGCCGACTCGGCATCAGGCGCCAATATATGCACGCTGTAATCAGTGGTTTGGCGGTCGCTTTGAAGGTCGAGCAACGCGCGCATGGCAGGCGACTGGGCGTCGCGCATGGCCAGCACGCTGTAATCAAAACGCACATCTTTGGCCATCGACAGTGACGCCAACGAGGCGACGGCAAATATCCCCACCACCAGTCCTCGAGGCAGTGAATCAAGGTTCGTGCGAAGGCGGCGCAGTAGTGGCGTGATCAGCATCTTTCGGGCCGGGTCTTGCGGCGCCGGGGTCCAGCACATCAATGCTGCTGGAATCACCGTCAGCGTAAGCAGCAGAGCAATAGCAATACCCCCGGCGCTGATCACGCCCAATTCGGCAAAACCCCTATAGGCCGTAGGCAGGAAAGCCAAAAAGCTGGCCGCCGACGTAAGCGAACACAGAATCAGTGCAGGCCCAGTGTCCTTGAGCGCTTGCACCAAAGCCATTGCCACGTTGTTGGACAGGTGCGACTGAGTACGCAAAGTAAAGTGAGCCGCGAAATCGACTCCAAGACCAAAAAACAACACCACGAAGATCATCGAAAGCGTATTGAGCTCACCAATCACTAGAGTTGCAAAACCGAGGGTCAGACAGACACCCATGGCCAACATGGCTGCGATGGCAAGCAAAATACGCGGAGAGCGAATACCCAGATGTAAAATGAGCGCAACAAAGAACAGCGACATCAGACCAGCCAGCTCCACGCCTCCCAGGGCCGCGCTCATCTCCTCGTGGGCTAGGGCTATTTCCCCGGTCAGCGCCACGTCAATGGCCGGCGATGGGGGATATTCCCTAATCACCGCTTGTAGCGCAGTGACGATGGCTTCGTTGGGCAAGGCAGCACCCAACTGCTGCCGTCCAGTCATCACAATTAACTCACGATAGGTATCGCCGGAGGGCTCCAAGGGGTAGAAGCCCTCAAACTCAAGATTCCCCTGCTCCAATCCTGCCACAGCAGAAGCCAGGGATATGGGTAGCGGCTGCCCAGCATTGGCGCTAACAAAGTCTGCGTAGGTAAACAGCACGTTGGCCAGGGATGCTTCGTCCATCAGTCGCAGCAATGTGCCTTGATTGTAGCTGACACCCTCGAGCCACTGATCTAACTGCGGTTCTGTCAAAAAGTACGGTCTGGCGTTGGCAATAAAGGGATCAATGCCCGGTGCGAATACGTCATCTAGCACCTCCATGGGCAATCGCTGCACCAACCCTTCGGCGTACTCCTGCACCTGCCCGTAGTCGTCGCCTCGGATCACGATCACGGCGGTTTGCTCAAACTTGGGAAACGCTTCCTTGTACTGCTGGTCGTGCTGATACCAAGTCAGGGAATCAGACGGTCTGATCAATTTACTAAGGTCAGAGTTGAGCTTGCCAAACTGATAAAACGCGCCGAGGGAAACGATTGAGAGCAACAACGAGGCGACCAAAACCATGACCTTGCGCCGCTCTACCCAGCCGATCCAAGCGGCCCCCAAGCTGCCCTCCGAGCCGTCCCCCAAGCCAATAATGACCTGGGTCAGATCCTTTGCAGATCGCGTCGTGTCTGGCGACTTAGTGCGCACTCAGTACTCGCTGATAAATATCCGCAAGCGAGTTGACCGATTTGTCGTGGTGACGAGATTGCGCGATCTTGCGATTTTCCTGGCCTGCAGCGGCCCGCAACACATGATCTTCTAACATGGCGTCAAGCTTGCGCCGAAGGTCCTGCTCATCGTTCATGGCGTAGGTTGCCTCAGGGGCCGTGACGAATTCGGGAACAGCACTGGTAATCGACTGGTTTATCAGCACCGGACAACCGGCGGCCATGGCTTCAAGTACAGACATACCCTCAAGCTCCACCGCACTGGTCTGCACAAAAACATCCGCCGTTTGATACAGCATTTTAAGGCGCTCGTCCGATACCCGCCCAATCTCAGCATCCACCCCCAGCGCTGCAGCGCGCCTGACCAAGGACTCTTGCTGAGGACCCGTGCCCGCCATGGTGAGCCGTATATCGTTTTTGAAAGGGCTCGCGGCCACAGCTTGAATCAACTGAGCTTGCTGCTTCTCTTTCGCCAGGCGTCCAACGCTGACCACGTGAAATGGCGGCATTTGATTCACCGGTGTGGGAGCCAGAAAAAAGCTCTCGGTCACGCCATTGGACAGCACTGTAATCGGCCGGGTAAGACCTGCATCGCGCAGCAAGCTAGCGGCAAAGAGAGATGGCGCAATAACGCAATCTGCGCGCCGGTAGAAACGCCAGATGAAAAAGCGGTACAGAAGATTCGTAAGCCAGCGTGAGGACAGACCCAAATTGTTAAGAATATTCTCAGGCTGAACATGGAAGGACATCACGACAGGTTTGTCCTGACGTTTTGCCTCAGCAATCGCCCCATGACCGAGAAAGAAGGGAAATTGCACATGCAGCAGATCTGCCTCTTTGATCACCTGCTGGAGCTTTTGCCGGTTGGGTAGCCCAAGCGGCGCTTTCATTCGATCCAGAATAAAGTTGATGCCGGGAATACGAAGACGCGCAAAACCCACACAGTTTTCCTCTATGGACTCATCCGGCGCCTGAGCAAGCAATATACGAAAGTCGAATCGGTCGCTAAGTGCACCCACAAACCGACGCGTGGATACGACGGTGCCATTGAAAGGGTGATACCACGGATCTATAACCATGGCGATTCGAGGATTGTCCAGAGCCTGGGCTGCGCCTGCTGCAGGACTGCTTTGAGGTCTCTCCATGACCGGCTTCCTTTCACCACGGCCGAATATTTCGGCCGCGCCTGCTCACTCTTTAATTTTGCCTATGCGCTTTTCACGTCGCACTTTTTACTTTTTACTTTTTACTTTTTACTTTTTCACTGCGGGCCTAAATCTCGAATCACCTCTGGGTGCCAGGCGCGATACTCGATGCCTCAAACTCTTTGATCGGCAGGTTCAGCTTTGCCAGATATTTGGTCCCATTGGCCCTGCCTCTGTCGCTCGGTTATCGCAAAAGGTACTAAAAAGGCGGTCCCAAACAATCGCGGCGTAACCAAAGTTGCTATCACTCTCTCCCCAATCAGTTGAGTGATGACAGATAGGATACTGGTTGGTTGTAAAAAATCATCCAACAAGGCGTCTGTTCATTAAAATGTTGCAGTGCGCGATCCTTTCCTGGGTCACCAACAACATTGGCTAGTGACATCGACTCCTCCAGAATTCCTTGTTGCCGGTATTACCCTATGCTTCCTGTGCTCTCTGCGGCTCTCCAGCATCAGCATTTTGACGTTTGATCATTACCCCACAGCGCCAGTAATGAAAAACCCCCCACAGCAAAAAAAGAATGGTTGTTGCCAATCCCCAGCGCAAACCGTCTGCACCATGGCTTTGTGAAAATAGGTCGCTGAAAAAACCCACGGAAAAAGGCCCCAGTCCTAGACCGATGATATTGGTGATAAAGAGATTTATTGCCGCAGCCACAGAGCGCATTTCCAGGGGTGTAGAGTTTTGGATTAGGGCAAAGCCCGGCGCCACGTATAGGGTACCTAGCATGGCTGGCAGTACGTAGGCGGCAATAGCAGCCATGGGAGTTTGCGCCATAAATGTCAGGTACAGCAGCGGCAAACTGATCAGGGATGAAACCGCCACCACCCAGGGCAGCCACTGCTGCCCGCGACTAGCGGCCATGAAGTCGGCAATACGACCACCAATGTAGATGCCGAGAGCTCCACCAACGCCAATCAATAGCGCCAGATAACTGCCGACCTCACCAGTGCCCATCTCATGAATCCGCACCAAGTAGATGGGCACCCAAATGACTGATGCATAACCGGCAAAAGACACAAGGGCACCGGCAATGACGATATGCCGAAGCACCGGGCTACTCCACATAAAACTCGCGACGGTCCAAAAACTCGGTGGTTTGACTTCGGTTTTTATCGCCTCGGAGTATCCCCTGGGTGGTTCTTTGACAGTTAGCTGCACGATTAGCGCGAGCAGAACACCCGGCAGCCCGACCACCAAAAACGCTACCCGCCAGCCGTACCATTCGTTGATCCAACCGCCGACCAAAAACCCGATCAAAATGCCCCAGTTGATCCCCGTACCGAATATGGCCATGGCGGTTGAGCGCCGCTCGGGCGGGTACAGGTCAGCGATCATCGAATGCGATGGCGGGTTGGAGCCGGCTTCGCCCACGCCAACGCCAATGCGCAGCAGTAATAGCTGGATAAAATTGGTTGCCGCAGCACACAAAGCGGTCATTAAGCTCCAGAGGAAGACCGAAAAAGATATTAGGTTGCGGCGGTTGTTGCGATCTGCCCACATAGCCATAGGCATACCAAGGGTGGCATAGAAGACTGCGAACATAATGCCGGTTAGCAAACCAAGCTGTGTATCGCTGATCAGCAAAGACTCTTTAATCGGCTGACCGAGAATCCCCATGATTTGCCGATCGACATGACTGGACGTAAACACCAGCACCAACATGAACAAGGTGTAGCGCCGCTGACGATCCGTAATTTCTTCGGACATTGAACTCTCTTTTGTCGAGGATTAGCGAGACGATTAAACATTCCCGCAGACGATCAGCGAGTCTGTGATCTAATAGTCGGAACTTACAGTCCGAGCCTACAGCAGGTGGAGGAGCAGTGCTTCATTCAACGTAATTCTAGCCCCTTCAAATCTCCACTAGCCCGCCATTTGGCCATCAGATCGAAAAACTCAATAGGCCCACCACCATAGGTGTTATTTTGCGGCTTGGTGTTTACCTTGCCTTCATTGTTGTAATACCCGGGCGTGCATTTTTCTTGAAACTCAGCGGTCAGACGGGCCTTGTCGATGATCGTTTGCACCCACTGCTTCTCAGCTGCTTCGCTCGCTTCAATCCGCGTCGCCCCCTTGGCCTTTGCCGTACTCAGAATGTGCGCCAAATGCACGCTCTGCTCGTCAAGCGAATAAGTATAAGTGGCTGTGAAACCCGACTGCGCAGGACCGAAGAAGAAACTGTTCGGGAAACCTCGGCTATGCATGCCGTGAAATGTTGCAAGCCCATCGGTCCATTTCTGCGAAACGCTTACTCCATCAACACCGTGGATCTGGTACCCAGCTCGGCGGGAGTAATCTGTGCCCACTTCGAACCCCGTCGCAAAAATGATGCAGTCCACGGGGTACTCTTGGCCGTCGAAAACAATCCCGCTCTCGGTGATTTCATCCACCCCACGGCCATCGGTGTTTACCAGGGTTACATTGGGCCGATTAAATGTAGGTAGATACTCATCATGAAAACATGGGCGCTTACAAAACTGGCGGTAGTAGGGCTTAAGCGCCTCTGCCGTTTCCGGGTCTTCCACGACGGAGTCTGCACGAGCCCGCACCTGCTCCATTTTACGATAGTCCGCCAGCTCCATCTCTCGCGCCAGATTCATATAGTCAGTTGCCTTGCTAGTGAGATAACTCTTTAGTCCAACCTGATAAAGCTTCGGCGAAAACGGGGCTGTCGCCGCCCACAGCGCCATGCGCGCCTTGGACGGTGCTTTATCCCGCAAGCTGCCAAAAAGCAGCCGGAACGCCTCGGTCCAACCATCAGAGACCAAGTCTTCCTTGACCTGAGCGCCTGTCATGATGGATTCAAAATTGCGGCGTCGCTCGTCCTGCCAACCTGCAGGCTGACTGCCTATCCAGCTTGGATCCGTCGGTTGGTTATTGCGAACATCCACCGACGATGGCGTGCGCTGAAAAACATATAGCTGCTTCGCAGCAGCGCCCAGATGTGGCACACACTGTACCGACGTGGCACCGGTGCCGATGACGGCTACTCGCTTATCGTGCAGCCTATCGAGGCCGCCGTTTGAATCGCCGCCGGTATAGGCATAGTCCCAGCGGCTGGTATGAAAGGTATGACCCTTGAATTGATTAATGCCACGAATTGCTGGCAGCTTGGGTCGATTAAGGGGCCCGTTGGAATGCACCACATATCGCGCCTGCAGCCGATCTTGACGATCCGTTGAGACTACCCAACGGCCTGTCTCCTCGTCCCAATCCGTGGAGGTCACCATGGTTTGCATCAAGGCCCGTTCGTGCAGTCCGTAGGTCTTAGCGATAACGTGGCAGTACTCGAGGGTTTCTGGTGCATTGGTATATTTTTGCTTAGGAACAAAACCCGTTTTTTCCAGTAGAGGAAAGTACACGTAGGACTCGATATCACAGGACGCTCCGGGGTAGCGGTTCCAGTACCAGGTACCGCCGAAGTCTCCGCCCTTCTCGATAATGCGAAAGTCTGTAATCCCCGCATCGTGCAGCCGCGCAGCGGCGAGCATGCCGCCGAAACCACCGCCGATAATGACGACTTCGACCTCATCCTCGATAGCATCACGCTTCAGTTCGCTGTCGATATAGGGGTCTTCGACGAAGTAGGCAAACTCACCGGTCACTTCTTGATACTGGTCATTACCATCTGCGCGGAGGCGTTTATCGCGCTCTTCCTGGTATTTGCGTCCTAAGGCTTCTGGATCAATGTGTATCGATTGAGTGCTAGCGTTCATTACGACCTACTTCAGTAAATTCAAAACGCGTTGACCATACAAAAAAGCGAGCCACAGGCCAATGCGCGCGAGGCAATCGCCAGAAAGAGATTGGCCCGATGAATGCGCGCTCTGTACTCTTACCGACTCATGCCCAAGCGGAGCCACACTCATGCGCACCCTTTTTCGCTGGATCAAGCGCGGCCTCTTTTTGTTGGTGCTGGCAACTGGTGGCTTGATCTGGCTGGTGTTTTTCTCGGCTCGGCCAGCTTTGACCATGGACCCCGCGGTTCTGGCGGGCGATGGAAGTACGCTGAATTACTGTGAACTCCCGGTCCTCGACAATTCCGGTAAACGCGCGATCGACATTCCCAAGGGCAATACGCCCGGCTGCGGCTATACCCGCTTCCCCATGCCGATCTTGAGCGAATGCACCGAGTCTCTACCTGAGGGAGCCGCTGATATTCGCGGTCTATGGCAAGGCGTCAGCGGCAAAGTAGGCCATGTGGAGCGGGTCGAGCAGTGCGGTGAACGAGTGGTTGTTACATCCAGTGGCATCATTCACGACATGGGGCCAAACGCCACTGGCGGCCTGACCAGCAACGACACCGAAGGCGGGGTGTATTTTACCGTGGGCGAGACCCAGTTCTGCCCGCGTACCTCCGCCGGCGTTAAGTGGCAGGAAGAAGTGCTGAGCTTTCGTGTACTCGGCTGGGGGCCAGTGGTGGTAAGGCGCTACCTCGAGGGCGAAAACTTGGTTTGGGAATACGCTGACGGCAGCACTACCCGCATGAAGCGGCTATGTACGTTACCTGATGGGCACAAATACCCAGCGCCTCGCGGACCGCAAATAAAACTATTTTAATCCGGCCTCGGCATTCTTCGGCATCGTTAAAAACGTGATCCCGGCTGCTGCAAAAACGCCAACTCTGCTGCCGTGCTTGGACGTCTTAGTATGGCATTACGATGCGGGTAGCGACCAAACCGATCGATTATGGCCTTGTGCCGCAACTCAAAACCTAACTGGGACTCGATACCAAGGTCGGTGAACAAACGCAGGGCTTCGTCGTGTATCGACGCGGATTCACTGTGCATATACGGCATGTAGAAAAAAGCGCGCTGTTCAGGCAGCAACTGCCGATCCACACCCGCTGCCACGGCAGATTGCGCCAATGCCAGAGCCAGCGCATCAAAGGCGAAGGACTCGGGCTTATCGCGAAACAAGTTCCGTGAGAACTGATCCAGCACAATGATCTCTGCCAAACAGCCCTCGGCAGAGCTACGCCATCGCCACAGTTCACAGGATGAGGCTTGCTGATGGGTTACTGAGAAGCGCCGCCGAATTTCAGCGTCAAAGTCCATGTTTTTGGCGAAGCGCAGCTTGCTGTCGGTTTCTTCAAACCAGAACTGCAGCAGCTGCTGAGGCGCTTGGGTCTCCTGAGGTGTTGCGATCGCTGTCATTGAACCTCCTGATCAGTGCGTGAGCAGACCGATGCTCACGATGTCACTGCGAATCGAACGCAAACTCTGCAAGCCTGAATCGGACCTTGGTGTGAACTGAAAATTCTCGATGTGTAGCCACTTGCGAGGATAGGCGTAAAAGCCGCAGTATCCAGAATCTCATAAATACTGCATGGAACTTGAGGGGGTTTCGATGTCTTTACAACTGCCAACCACAGAACAATGGGCACAACGCTGTACTAGCGATGGCGAGTTCATGCTTGCCGCCCGCTATTGGAACGGCGGACTTACGCTGGTCATCGGTGAACAAGAGCACACGCTGCCGGTAAGCGCTGGCAAACCCGATGCCAACGCAAGCCCCCAAGATGGCGTGATCAAGCTCGAAGCTGACGAGGCCGTTTGGGATAAAATACTCGCCCCGGTGCCGGAGCGATTTCATAACGACATCATGGCCAACGTGATGCAGGGTAAGGGCATCTCCCGCGATGCCGATCCTGTGGTTTTCGGCCAGTACTTTGCGGCTGCCGCGCGCGCGATTGAACTGCTTCGGACGCCCATCGATGCAGGCGAGGCCATGCCCCATGACCTGCAGCCCGAAGGTACCTTTAGCGCCCCCGTTGGTCGCTACGTGCAGCTAGAGCTTGGCGGCGCCAAACATCGCATCTACTTTGAGGAAGCTGGCTCTGGCATACCAGTGCTTTTGCAGCACACCGCCGGCTGTCATAACAGCCAGTGGCGACACCTTTTTGAGACGCCTGAGATCACCGACAGATTTCGGCTGATCGCCTATGACCTGCCCTATCACGGCAAGTCTCTACCGCCGGTAGAGGAGCAGTGGTGGGACGAGCAATATCTGCTGCGGGGAGAGTTTCTGCGCTCCATCCCCTTAGCCCTAAGCCGCGTGCTTGGACTTGATCGTCCGGTCTTTGTGGGCTGCTCGGTGGGTGGCCTGCTGGCGCTAGATTTGGCGCATAAACACCCCGACGACTTTCGCGCGGTGATCTCGCTAGAGGGCGCGCTAGAGATTCCGGGCAAACTCGAGCACAACACCGAGCTGTGGCACCCCCAAGTCAACAACGAGTACAAAGCGCGGTTAATGGATGCCCTGATGTCGCCAACCTCACCTAAGCGCTATCGTAAAGAAACCTCCTACGTGTATTCCTGCGGCTGGCCACCAGTTTTTCTTGGTGACTTAAATTACTACCTTGAAGACTACGATCTGACCGCGGTTGCCGGTGAAATCGACACCAACCGCGTGGGCGTGCACATACTGTCGGCAGAGTACGACTGCAGTGGAACTGCGGAGCTGGGGCAAGCCGCCCACCAAGCTATTGCAGGCTCGTCCTTTCAAGAGATGAAGAACGTTGGGCACTTCCCCATGAG
>JADHNQ010000027.1 GCA_016779425.1 Pseudomonadales bacterium
CGACGAAATGTCGGACAAGAGCTTTATTCTCGGCGAGACATTTAGCGCCGCAGATATCATGCTCGGCTATACGGTCATGCTCGCGGAACGCTATCTTCCTGCAGGGTTACCCGATAGCCTATTGCCCTACTGGCAACGTTTGAGCAGCAGGCCTGCATACCAAAAGGCTGTCAGCTAGGAACCCACATCATGCGATCGAAACAAACGGCAACCAATCTGCTATCGACACCAGCACACTGGATGCCATTCACTGCGAACAGACAGTTTCACCAAGATCCGCGGGTGGTCGTCGCTGCTGAGCAAAATCACTACATCAGCCAAGACGGTCGCCGAGTTTTTGATTCTCTGTCGGGGCTGTGGTGCTGCGGCTATGGTCACAACCGACCAGAGATCACTGCGGCTATTGAGGCTCAGCTTGGCGTTATGGATTACGCTCCTGCATTTCAGTACACCCACCCCGGCGCAACCGCCCTGGCCGAGCGCCTTACCGAAATGGCACCGGGCGACCTGAATCATGTCCTGTTTACCAATTCCGGCTCCGAGTGCGCCGATACCTCTCTGAAACTGGCAAGAGCCTATTGGCGCAGCAAGGGCCAACCCACGAAAACTCGATTTATCTCGCGGCATAAGGGCTATCACGGGGTGAACTTTGCAGGCACCAGTTTGGGTGGTATCGGGGCTAACCGAAAAATGTTCGGCCAGTTAGGCGATGCGGATCATTTGCCTCATACCCTGCAGCCTGATTTGGCCTTCACCAAGGGTCAGGCGGATACGGGTGCCGAATTGGCCGATCACCTCAAGCAACTGATTATGCTGCATGACGCTTCGAATATTGCTGCAGTGATCATTGAACCTATGTCCGGCTCAGCAGGCGTCATCATTCCACCCAAGGGCTATCTTCAGCGGCTTCGCGAGCTATGTGATGAAAACGACATACTGCTGATTTTCGATGAAGTGATCACCGGCTTTGGTCGCGCTGGAGAGGCCTTTGGTGCCGATGCCTTCGGTGTGCAGCCGGATATGATGAATATCGCTAAAGGACTGACGAACGGGGCCATTCCTATGGGTGCAGTGCTCACCTCTGCTGAGATCTATGGCAGCATGATGGCCATGGACATACCCGAGCATATGATCGAGTTGCCCCACGGCTATACCTATAGCGCTCACCCCGTGGCCTGCGCTGCGGCTCTTGCGGCACTCAACGTCTTTCAGGACGATCAAATGGTGGCAAAGGCCCAAGCGCTGGCTCCCGTGCTGGAAGAAACCCTGCACAGTTTGAGGGGTCACCCTCACATTACCGACATTCGAAATTTCGGTCTGGCTGGCGCGCTGCAGATTGCGCCAAGAGACGGGGATCCGGTTATTCGCCCCTTTGAACTTGGCATCAAGTGCTGGGAAATGGGCCTATACGTCCGCTGGGGAGGCGATACCCTGCAATTTGGTCCGCCATTTACTGCAGACCCGGAAGACGTCCGCTCTATTGCCACCATTGTTGGAAAGGCACTCGACCAAGTCTCGTAACACCTCGATACCTGCGCAGTAAAGACAACCTCGTACCGGACTGTTCATTTTCGCGACGAATGCCTACCATCGCTAAACACATCACTGAGGACACGACCATGCGCTCTATCATCCTATTATCGGCGATATTTGCTCTGGCAGCCTGCGCCGAATCTACGCCATCACAGACTGCGGACACGCCTGTCCAGCCCTCTGTCGAGCCCCCTACAATGACGATGAACGAACCAGCGCTAGACGAAGTGAGCAATAGCCTTGAGTCGGTTCTGGCGGCGCAACCAGAGGCAGTTCAGGCCCGCTATCCTTTTCGAAACCCTGCGCAAACCCTCGATTTTTTTGGCATTGAATCTGGTATGACCGTGGTTGAAGCACTGCCCGGAGGCGGGTGGTACAGCAAGATTCTGCTGCCGTATCTGGGAGAAGACGGCGGGCTGATCGGTGCCAATTATTCAATCGAGATGCAGCGCCTGTTTAGTTTTCGCACACCAGAGCAGCTGAAAAAACTCGAAACCTGGACGACGGACTGGCCAGAGACGGCTGCAACCTGGGTGGAAGGCAACAACACGCCAATCAGCGGATTCTTTTTCGGTGCCCAACCTGAATCCATGGCGGGTAGCGCAGACGCGGTACTTTTTATCCGCGCCCTACATAACTTCGCGCGCTTTCAAGAAGAGGGTAACTTTCTAACCACCGCCATAAACGATGCCTATACCGCCCTAAAGCCCGGCGGCATCCTTGGCGTTGTCCAGCATCAAATGCGCGAGGAATCTCCGGATGCTTGGGCGGAAGGTAATAGAGGCTATCTAAAACAGAGTTTTGTGGTGGCTCAAATGGAGGCAGCAGGTTTCGTCTTTGAAGGTGCCTCCGACATCAATGCCAACCCTAAGGATCAGCCTCAAGACGGCGACATCGTTTGGCGACTACCGCCCACATTGATGGGCAGCCGTGATAACCCTGAAGCAGCCGCGGCGATGCAGGCGATCGGCGAGTCCAATAGGATGACGCTGAAATTCCGTAAGCCTGCCGCTTGAGTTAATTCTGCCCTTAACTTGGCGGTAACATCGGGTTACCGCCAATCTCCAAAGAGTTTCACCTATCTTGACTGAACTCAGCGCCATTTGGCTCACCGCGCAACTCGCCGGCCTTACCACATTGGTGCTGCTCGTGCTCGCTACGCCGCTAGCTTGGTGGCTAGCTCACAGCCAGCACCGCCTGAAACCTGCTGTCGAGGCGATAACTGCCATACCCTTGGTCATGCCGCCCACTGTCCTTGGGTTCTACCTACTAATACTGTTCAGCCCAGACAACCCTCTAGGCAGTCTTTGGATAGAGCTGACCGGCAGCTCTCTTGCGTTCTCTTTCACCGGTCTGGTGATCGCCTCGCTGATCTATTCGCTGCCATTTATGGTTCAACCCTTAACCGCAGCCTTCACCCAGATTGGCCGCCAGCCCCTCGAAACTGCCGCCACTCTCGGCGCGAAACCCCTGGATGCTTGGCGCACTACTGTGCTCCCCATGGCACGCGGCGGGTACCTGACCGCGGCAGTACTGACCTTTGCCCATACCGTGGGCGAATTCGGCATTGTCCTCATGGTGGGCGGCAACTTAGCCGGCGAAACTCGCGTCATATCCATTGTTATCTACGAAAGCGTCGAAACCTTGAACTACGGTCAGGCACATATGCTGTCCGCTGGTTTGCTGGCTTTTTCCTTTAGCGTTCTGCTGTGTGTCTATTACGCAAACCGCCAACTCGCACCCAGCCTCCTGCCGCGAAGTAGCCGCTAATGCTCTCACTGGACATCAGCATCCCCATCGCCGGGACACAGATAGAGGCCCAATGTGAAGTACCGGCCAGCGTTACCGCGCTTTTCGGCCCTAGTGGCTGCGGTAAAACCACTTTGCTGCGCGCCATTGCCGGCCTAACACCGAGCAGCGGAATTATTCGATTCAAAGACGAAACCTGGCAGGAAGGCCACTATGAAATGCCCTGTCACGACCGTCGGGTAGGCTATGTTTTTCAGGAGGATCGTCTTTTCGGTCACCTCAACGTCGAGCAAAATTTGCGCTATGGCCTTTCCCGCGCTGAAACCCAACAGTTGCCAATCAAACTGCGTTTTGCAGATGTGGTCGATCAATTTGACCTAGCTACATTGCTCGATCGCAAGCCACAGACCCTATCTGGCGGTGAATCACGGCGAATCAATATCGCTAGAGCGATACTAGGGCAGCCCCAGCTGCTACTTTTGGATGAGCCTCTCAACGGCCTCGACGGTCAGCGTAAAACGGAAATCATCCCCTATCTCGCCACCATCACCCGACAGCTCGACATTCCAACGATTTATGTTAGTCACATCAACGATGAGATTGCCCAGCTGTGTGATCATATGTTGGTGATGGGGGAGAACAGATTGCTGCAACAGGGACCAGCCCGCGAGGTGTTGCCTGGTCTCGGGCTGCAGGCCGCCAGGCGCGAAGACACCGGTGATGCAGGCAGCCTTATTCAGGCCACAGTGACAGGCTTCAATGAGTCCTACTCGATTATCGACATGATGGTTGGCGAGCAGTCGATGCAGGTGATCGGCCATGAGCAGCCTGCTTCAGAGCAGGTTAGGCTTTTTCTGGCTGCCCGAGACATCGCTATCGCCACAGCGAGGCCCAGGCAGCTAAGCATTCGCAACATACTCAGCGCCAAGGTCACGCGCATAGCACCGCTCTCGGGAAGCGCGCGAGGCCTAGTCGCCATCCACCTGGAGGTGGACGGCAGTGGCGAGAGTCTTTGCGCGCATATTTCCAAAATCGCCCAGGAGGATCTCGGCCTGAAGCCAGGAGCAGAGGTTTACGCACTGATCAAGAGCGCGCGAATCTCCCCTCCGGCTTAGACGTATCCTGTGCTACTTCAGCCCGCGTCGCGCCAGTTACCATGAAAGCCGTAGGGCACTCGATGGTCTAGCATCGCCTTCGCCAGGGGACCATCGGCAACATTTTGCGCATCTAGCACCACCATATGACTGGCAGCACGGTTCGCGTCGAAAACGTAGGCCAGCAAAAACCCATCACCCTCTTCACAGCTCGCGGAGCGGGGCACAAAAATCGGCTCGCTGGTTGCACAGCCCTCGCCCACATCGTAACTGCTAAGCTTGCCCGTCTGGTGATCGATCGCCGCAATGACGTTGAATCCACCTACTTTTTCCGGTGGCTGGGTATCTCCGGCAAAGTAACCAAAACGATAGGACAGTCCCGCACGTCGCTCATCTAGCCGAGGAAATTCACAAACCAAATCGTCGAGCTGTTCTACCTGGTAACGATCCGTCTGTGCGTTCAGGTCAAAGGTCCACCGAACCAGTTTTGCGAGGGCTTTTTTCGGATCACCGGGCTTGCCGTCTACGCCAGGAAACAGGGGAGCCTCTGGATACTCACAGACATCGCAAACGATCTTTCCATCGTCGCCGGTATAGGCGTTCATCGGGTGAAAAACGTAGCTTGCTTCGCCGCGAAACCACTTCAGATCTTTTACCGAACCGTTGCGAGGCATAATGCCTATGTGGCTGCCCTTTTCTGGTTCCCATGCATAGACGGGGCCGCCCTTAAATGCTCGCTCCAAACTACCGGTCAGGGGCATGATGGGGAATATGACGTGGTCACGGGTCACGACGAAGTCGTGAACCATGGCCGCATAGGGGGCTTCAAACGACTCGCTGCGCAGCAATTTGCCGTCTCTATCAACCACGCTAAAAGTCATATGTTCCGAAATCGTGCCGTTGGCGTTGTAGCCGAAAAACAGCATTTCTCCGTTTTCAGGATCAATTTTTGGGTGCGCGGTCATGGGCCCTTTCAGCCTCCCACCGTAGATATGCGGCCCAACTGATTCGAGGGTGTGAGGGTCCAGTTCAAAAGGCGCGTGACCTTCCTCCAACGCCAATAGTTTACCGCCATGCCAAATGATGTTCGTGTTGGCGACACCGTCGGTTTCCAGACCCGCCACACTTTCATCGTTGTCCATGGGGTTGAATGCACTGAAGAGCGAACGCCCGGCTTCCCGCTCCTTTTGCCACTTGATCGTGCGAACCCAGCGATTGCGATAGGCCACTCGCCCATCCTCAATGTGAAAGGCATGCACCATCCCGTCACCTCCGAACCAATGATAGTGGCCTCTCGGAGCATATTGGGGGTTAGGGCCGTTACGGTAAAAACTGCCGTTAAGTTCCCTGGGTATCTCGCCTTCGATGACCAGATCGTTGACGTCGCATTCCATTTGCAAGGGCGCAAAGCCGCCCCGTAAATTAGGGTGGTTTGGAAAAGGTTGAGCCATACAGCACCTCAAATTTTTTCGGTTCCCTACTTTACTTCAGATCAACTCCTACGGGGCAGTGATCAGAGCCCAAAACGTTGGGCCAAATAAACGCTTCTTTCACGCGCGTCATGGCCGAGCTCGATGCGTAGACATAGTCGATGCGCCAACCTACATTCTTCTCCCTGGCACCACCAAATTGTCGCCACCAAGTATAGTGACCGGGTTCATCAGGATGGGTTGCTCGAAACGTATCCACCCATCCCTCGCTCAATACTTGGGTCAACATGTCGCGTTCTATTGGTAAAAATCCGCTGGCCTTGTGATTGCCTTTTGGGCGTGCCAAGTCTATTTCATGATGCGCCGTGTTAAAGTCTCCCAACACATATACTCGGCCGCGCTTGCGTAGCGTGTTCAGACGATCAAATACGGCCCTGTAGAAGTCGAGCTTGTAGCTGACTCGAGAGTTATCTCGATCCTTGCCATTACCCTTTGGAAAATAAACGCTGGCGACGGCGAGGCGACCAAAGTGCGCAACAATGAAGCGCCCCTCATCATCAAATCGCGCCTCGCCAAGGCTCGTTTCGACCTTACTTGGCGCGACACGACTGAAAATCGCAACACCGCTGTACCCTGGTCGTTTCGCTGGCGAGAAACTAACATGCCAATCTTTAGACTCAGTAATCTGCGGAGGGAGTTGCTCAGGAAAAGCTCGCACCTCCTGGAGCGCCACGATGTCTGCACCACTTCGCCGCAAAAAAGGAATAAATCCTTTTTTTACGCAGGCACGCAGACCGTTCACGTTCCAACCAACGATGCGCATCTCTTTACTCACTACAGCCGCTCTCATTCAGCCCGTCTTCGTATCATCGAAAATCTCTTTTCAGTCGGGTAAAAGGATGAAAGGTCATAAAAAGCAGACAAAGTTTGTCGAAAATTCATCGTCGCAGAAGTATGGCTGCCCAGCGAAACAGGTTAAACGCGTCCGCCAAGGCGGCCGCAACATAGGTGAAGGCAGCAGCCCGAAGGATGCGCTTAACCGCGAATTCTTGATCTCTAGGTATGTAGTTTCCCTGCCTCAATATGGGCATAGCCTTACCAAAACTTGCGTCCCACTCGGTTGGCAAGGTCACTAAATGAAGGAGCATGCGAAGCAGTAACCCAGACAAACCGACAACACCAATGAGCAAAACAGGCACGGGATGGCGCGTCAAAAGGCCGATAATCGGAGCAACTGCCATGACGCCCACGCTGAGCTGACCCAGAAAATTTACAATCGGCACCAATTTCGTCCGCGCGCTCAGACGCGCATCGTTTTGCTCATGCTGTATGGCATGGCCTACTTCATGAGCCGCAATGGCTACCGCGGTGAGTGACTTGCCATACCAGTTTTCCTCGCTCAGGCGTACCATTTTACTCTGAGGGTCGTAGTGATCACCCAGCTCCGTGATTTCAACTTCAACACCCTTAAGCTCGAAGCGCTCGATCAGGTGCTTAGCGAGTTCACCACCGGTGCCGGGCATATCGGCAATGTCATTGGCGTAGCGCTTCATTACCCAGCGCACCCAAAGCGAGGGCGTAAAGACTAATAACGCCAGCACTGTAATTAACCAAATCACATACTCAACCTTATGCCGCGAGAGTACCGCTAATAGCCAGTACTCTCGCGTTTTGCTTCCGCCGTGCCTCTAGCGGCGGCAAGTTCACGAGCCGCATTCTTCGCCATATGGCCGGACTCGGAGCCAAGGGTGACAAAGTTGAACCCGAGGGCAAGGTACTTCTGCGCGTATTCGAGGCTCGACGTATGAATACCTGCGGCAATTTTGTGAGCCTGACATTTTGCAAGTAACTCCTTTACCACGACCAAGTGCTCGTCTTGAGGCTGATCGCCCATGGCAGGCAAACCCATGGATAGGGCAAGGTCTGCCGGACCAATATAAATACCGTTCAGTCCAGGCGTGCTCATAATTTCGTCGGCATTGGCGATACCCTCAGCGGTCTCGATCATCGCAATACAGGCAATCTGATCATTGGCCTCCAAGGCGTAACCGCGCCCACCGTATAGCGCACCACGGATCGGCCCAAAGGAACGGTTGCCTAAGGGCGGGTAACGACAGGCCATCACCGCTTGCTCAGCCTCTTCACGGTTATTCACCATGGGAACGATGACGCCGTAGGCCCCGGCATCTAGCGCCTTCATAATTTCATAAGGCTCGTTCCAAGGCACCCGGACCAAGGGCGTGGCGTCGGAGTTAGAGATCGCTGGAAGCATATTCACGAGGTCTGTGTAGTCGATCAGTCCGTGCTGCATGTCGACGCAGACCCAATCGAACCCCAGCTTGGACATGGCCTCTGCAGAGTAGGTATTTGCCAGACTGAGCCAAAGGCCAATGGTCTGCTCGCCTCGTTGCCAAGCCGACAGTGATGTATTTTCCCGCATTGTTGCCTCTCCTCATGGAACTTTGCTCTTTTAGAGCCGATTTAATTTTTGTCAGTAATGATCTAATGCCGACAGGAATGTCGAACAACAAAGCAGATTTAATTCATGCTTCTTCACATTACGTGATTATAGTCCTTCGGCGAAGAATTTGGTTGCCTCGAACATGACTCTGAATCAGCAATTTATTGATCTTGGAAATGCCACCCGTGAGCTGATCGGTCTTCTCAATGAAGCCGACGAGCGCTTTTGGGTGATGTGTATGCAGCGAGCGCTGCCTAGAATTGAGGGTCACGAGCTTGCGGGGGCCACCTTGGTGCTCGGCTGTTATGGAGGTATGGACACTTTTTCGGACCTGCAGCTGGGTAAAGAACTGATCGATTCTGATCCCGTTCGCTATCGCAACCTAAATGGACGTTTGGATCATTTGCGCACCAAAACGTTTGAGGCAGCTAGACGCATCGCTGCACGACAAACTTGGTAGCCGATCCCGGCGTTACCAGGCAATTTCAGGGAAAAAACGATGGAGCTATGGACTGCTGCTACGCCAAACGGCTGGAAAGTCAGCATCATGATCGAAGAACTCATCGAGGCGGGCGCAGAGCTGGGCGAAGTCTCCGTAAGAAACATTGACCTTGCGAAGGGCGAGCAATTCTCCGAGGAGTTTTTAGCTCACAATCCTAACGCGAGGATCCCGGTTTTGATCGATGGTAAACGCAGCGTTATGGAAAGCTGTGCCATTCTCCAGTACTTGGCGGAGAAGTTTCCCTCGCCCTTGTTGCCTGAGAGTGAAGCGCGTTGGGATGTTCTTCCCTGGGTTTATTGGCAGGCAGCCAACGTCGGCCCGGTATTCGGCAATAAACTCAGCTACACGCGCTATATGGATTCCGTGGCAGACGATGCCAAGGCCCACCCTCTAGAACGGTTCGGTGCCGAGGCCCTGCGTCTGGCCGGCGTAATGGAGAAGCAGCTGCAAAACCATGCATGGATCGCGGGAGAGACCTTTAGCATTGCCGATATCGCTCTGTACCCGTGGCTTAGAGGTTACAAGTGGAGCAAGGTAGATATCACCCTCACTCCAGCGGTCTTGGACTGGGTGAATCGCGTTAGAGCGCGACCAGGTGTGGAGCGCGGTATCGCCTACGGCGTTCCTGCTGGGGAAATCGATCGGTGGAGCGAGGAACGTAAGGCCCAATACCGCAATAACGGTGCGCAAATCGCCAACCCTTCAGCGGATTAATCTTCGTCAAAAGGCAGAAAAATCTGGCTCGCGACGGTCTTTGAATGCCGCGATGGCTTCTTGGTTGGCCGGGCCGCCCATCAGGCTACCTAATCCCGCAGTCTCAATTTCACTGGCTTCGCGCAGGGCCTCGCGGCGGGGTGCCATCAGCAACTCCTTCGTCGTGATCAATGATGCCAGAGGTTTAGAAGCAAGGGTTTGGGCCCGCTCCAATGTGCGCCCGAGCAATTGATCGTCAGCAACCACCTCAAAAACAAGACCATATTCCTTGCAGGTGTGAGCATCCAGCCACTCAGAACTTAGCAGCACCCAGTTCGCGCTCTGTGAGCCCATCATGGCTGGGAAAGTCACCGTACTCGCTGCCTCCGCAGTTAAGCCTAAAGCAGTGAAGGGACACCGAAGCTTGGCGCTTTCGGCCATAAAAACAAGATCTGCCAATCCTGTAATCGTGCAGCCAAAGCCAACACCCAGGCCATTAATGGCTAGCAGGATCGGTTTGGGAAACTCAATGAAGGCCTCGAACATGCCCGCAAAACCATGCACAGGCTTCGAGCCTTTACCGGGTCTATCAGATAGGTCCATACCGGCGGAAAACGCTCTACCTTCGCCAGTAATGACAAGCACTTTCACCGAATCATCTTCTGCGGCGGCTAATAGATCCTCCGTCACGGCATCAAACATTGCATCACTGAAGGCGTTTAAGGCTTCTGGACGATTGAATCGCAAAACTCTGACTGCGCCTTCGTTATGTGTTGTCGTCAACATTCTTAATTCTCTGAGTTGGTTTTGACCTGCTAAAGGCCCGGTGAAGCTGGCACCCCATGCAATAAGGCGATATCTGCCGCAGATGCCGCCCAGCGATGGTGAGCAAGCTCTTGATAGGCATCGCTGTCATACCATGCCCTTGCCGCAGCATCGTCTGCAAAGCGAATCAACACGGTGCGTGTGCACGCCCACTGCCCCTCGAGCACAGCGGGTGCTTCGTCGACAGCTAAAATCTCCCCGCCATACTGAGCAAAGACATCCATAAAACCTGCCTCATATTGGGCATAACGATCGCGGTCATGAATATTGATCTGGGCGACGATGTAAACGCTCATCACTGTCTCCGGTAATTCCCGCTATCGTACTTTATTCATAACAACGCACACCATGTCGCCGGCAGCAAAAAAACCAACGTCGAGAGCTTTGCAGGGACTGCATCGCTAGCACATTGCTTTTGGCCACCAAAAGTTTTCATAGAATCGAGAATTTGATCCGCGAACCTTGTTTCCCCAATCGGTTAATATTGCTATCATTAGATTATTAGTGAAATTATCATACTAGCACGACAAACCCAGCGCTAACCTTTGGTACATGTCTAGTCTTCACCAGCGCATTACAAAGGCACGCAAGTCGCGTCGATTGTCGCAGGCCAACTTCGCCGAGCGGTTAGGTGTTACCAGAACGGCTTGCAGTCACTGGGAGACAGGCCGGGCAAAACCTTCAACCAAACACATTGAAAAAATAGCAAAATTGTTGGCCGTAGATGCCAACTGGCTCATCACAGGCGTAAAGGACAAGAGACAACCTACTGCAGAGCTAGCCGCTTACAATCTCGCTTACGAGGGCAGAGCCTCATACTTGGAGTCGTTCGACAAGGAGACGCAAAAAGTTGCCGCCGACTATTTTTCGCTCTCCATTGGCCAGCGCAAGCTGGTAAGAGACCTAATTAAGGCACTCAATTCTTAACCGAAAAAATTTGCCTTTATTCAAATCTCTGCCCGCTTTTCGCAAAGACGACGAAAAAGGCTAATACCAAAAGTTGGTGCCTTAGCCACGACTAAGATTGTCATGAGGAGAATATCCAGCGCAGCGTATCTGCAAAGGTAGCGCCGGCATGTCGCAGGTTGTGTCCTCCGGTACCGAATTCGAAGCGGTGGTCATATCCAGCGTATGCCAGGGCGTCAGCCATCTGCTGATTCGCCAGGGGCCAGCTACCTGTAACAATGTTGGCGTCGCGCTCCCCGCTCTGTAGGAACACGCGTAACGGTTTACGCGGCGTGCTGCGGATCAAATACGGATAGTTGTTCGCCCCGCGAATATTTGTGAACGAACCACAGTGACTTATCACCCGTGCAAATTGTCCGGGGAAATACCAAGCTGCATTGAACGCGCACATACCGCCGCTGGATATACCGCATACACCGCGTCGGGTAGGGTCTGCCGTAAATTCGACTTGCAGTTCGCGCTGCACAAAGGGCAGCAGGTCTCGAATGAGAAACTCACCATAAAGGGGCGTACACGAATCGTACTCAAAACTGCGCTGGCGATGGGCAAGGTGAAATCGAACCTGCTTATCGGATTCCATTGCGGCCTTTTCCGGCACGCCCGGCATGACGAAAACCGCCGCGGTCGGTCTTAACTCGCCCTGCTTTAACAGGCATTCCAGCACTCTGGGAACACGCACTGGACTCCGGTCGCTGCGGTACGCCTCGCCGTCATTGAAGACGAGTAGGTTCAGCGGTTGTTCGCCATAGCCACTTGGCGGCAGATAGACGCTGATTTTTCGCTGTGTGCCCGCAAAAACTTCACCCTGATTCCATTGCTCGAAGGTATGAATCTCCCCTTCGAGATCGCCAGAAGTTTGCGCTTCTGGACAGGGGTGATAGTGAACATCACCAACCGTCGCCAGCGACTCGTCGATGTCGCTAATCGCCCGGCCGTTTACTTGATACCCCCGGGCATGCAGGTCTTCCCAGGGCACGTCGAGGCCAAGAGCCTTATAGGTTTTAACATCCATTGCTTGTCCTTGTCCGCGATGTCAGCTCACTAAGGCCTGATATACCCGCGCTCTCAGTTCACGCCGAATCGGATAAGTCGAGGAAGGTATCAACTGGGTCAGGAATACCACGAAAAGATCCTCCTCGGGATCTACCCAGAAAAAGGTACTCGCTGCGCCACCCCAATGATGCTCCCCCTTCGAGGCAATGATTGAAGCTTTCACCGGATCCAGCACTACCGCAAAGCCTAAACCGAAACCGATACCATCGTAGCTTGTTTCGCTCCATACCGGCTGACCCATGCCAGCCATATCAGAGTTATCGGGCAATTGATTTGTTCGCATGTAGCGCAGGGTGGACGGCGCAAGTATGCGTTCACCGTCGAGTTCTCCTTCATTGATCAGCATTTGGCAAAAACGGGCATAGTCACCAATGGTGCCAACGAGGCCACCCCCGCCAGAGTGAGAGCCAGGTGCCTCAAAATAGACCGACTGGGTTGAGCCCTCCTGCAGGACGAGGCCTCCGCGCTGCTCCTGAGGCACCCGGGCTGCAGCGCCACCCACCGAGCTCATATCTCCACCCATCTTGGGCGCATATAGCGACGCAAAACGGCCCCGTGTCTGCTCCGGTACGGAAAAACCTGTATCCACCATTTTCAGCGGTGCAAATATCCGCTGCTGAAAAAAGTCGGCCAAACTCATGCCAGACAAGACCTCAACCAATCGCCCCAGCACGTCTGTCGCCACCGAATAATTCCACTGGCTCCCGGGCTGGCAGAGCAAGGGGATGGAAGCCAATCGCTTGGTGATATCGGCCAGGGACTCTGAGCGGCTCTGAAACTCTATCGCCTGTTCGCGATACTGTGCATCCACGGGATTGCTATTCATGAAACCGTAGGTCAGGCCTGACGTATGGTTCATCAGATGCTTTACGAGCATGGGCGTGCGCTGGGCTGTCACATCAGAAATGGGCGCATCGCCACCGGACCATACGGGGGTAGCCTCGAACTCAGGCAGGTACTTGGCGACGGGATCATCGAGCTGAAAACACCCCTCCTCGTAGAGCATCATCGCGGCGACCGTCGTTATGGGCTTGGTCATGGAATAAATGCGCACAATGGTCTCGGGAGCAAATACTTTGCCCTCTTCCTTGTCCGCGAAACCCGCGCAATGCAGATAAGCGATCTTGCCTCGTCGGGCGACCAGAGTACTCGCCCCAGCCAGCTTTCCTTCGTCAACTTGAAGCTCTAGCCAGCGGGTAATGCGCCCTAAACGCTCTTCCGACAAACCCAATACCGATGGATCGACTTTTTCTAACATGCTTTTCTCCCCCGCCTCGAGGCCATAGTTCCCTGTTTTCAGAATACCCAATTGTCCGATAACCCGACATCTACCATTGCAATCAACCAGTATTCAGCTTGAAGCGGTGAATGAGTCCTCTGCGCCGTCCTGGGTAAATGACCCGATCAAACAAACGAAGGGCTAATAATGGTCCGGACAGTGCGGGGCGAAGGTAGTGGTAAACAACCGGTCCGCGATGGCGATGCCCTGCTGGCTGCCTGCGAGTTGACCCCAGTTAGCCAGCGTCCGGGCCGAATACATGCCGCTATAGAGACCTGCCAGCGCCCGTACCGACAGTCGAATATCGGGCACTTCGTCTGTTGCCGTAACCCTCGCCTCTTCTTCTGGGTAACCGGGCGTATCGATACGCCAAGTGCCATTGTTCCAGGGCGCAAGGTCATCTCCGGCGATGCTCAAAACAAGACGGCTCTCATGATCGTAGCCGCGCTGAGAAAGTGCCGTGGCAACGTCTACGATACGCCACCATGTCGCCTCGGAATCCCTAGCGTGCAGCATTCGCGGCTCCATCATCAGGCTTTGGGCTGGATCGTCCATGGGCGCATTCGCCCAGCTGACCCGACCCACGAGATCGTGTCTGGCAAAAAACTGCCAAAGACTTTGTACGGCTCCCGTATTGAGCCAGGCAAAATCGCGAATTTTTATCTCTTGGGGACGGGAAGCATGTTTGACCTGGCCCGCGCGCAGCGTGTATACCGCATAACCCTGGGGGGAATCCTTGGGTCCAGCTATGGCGACGTAAACCGGTCCGTCCGCAGCGCTGCCTCCCTCTTCCGACAGCACAGCGTTCAGCCATAAAGACTTGCCGCGATGCAAATAGCCTGTCCGCTTGGCGATAAAGGTCTTGTATACCTCGCGAATGTCGTTTAACACCGCCATGGGTCGGTGCCGACTCACCGAGTAAGTATCCTGCGAGGGTTCGCTCATTAACGCGATGTCTACGGTATCAATCGCGTACTCGCGGTTCATGCCCGCAGGCGCAAAGCCGTAACGCTGATAAATCGCCGCCTGAGAGGCCCACAAACCCGCCACACTTTGTCCGCGCTCGCGCTGCTCGGCAAAGGCCCGAGTCATAATTTGACGCAGTAATCCTCGGCGTCGGTATTCCGGGCGCGTGCCCACGATAGATATCCCCGCCATGGCCATGGCTCGCCCATTGGCCCGAATCGTGAAGGGAAAGGCCGCATAGGATGTCGCCATAAGGGGGCGAGCGTTCTCATCTTCAGCCTGTCGATCAAATGCGCACAACGTCCATTCAGGCCGGGTACCTGACACAGCGATATTGTCTTCGCCATCGCCAAAGGCGCCGCCATAGGAGTAGGACGCCATGAGCCCAAGTTGCCCCATTTCCTCCGCCGACGCCGGGCGTATATCGATGTCCATGATTTGTTTGCCTAACCGAGGAACTACTCTCCCCCGCTGGCGTCCTGGACGGCGAGGGCTTCCTTCTCGAGCAGCCTAGCGCCACGTAAAATATTGCCCATGGCGTAGTTACCCTCATGGCAGGCGTATTCGTATACCTTGGCATCGTCACGCTTCCAAACGTAGGCTCCGCTCCATGGCGCGGTCCAAGCCGTATCGTCCTTCACCGTAAAGTCGTAAAGCAGGTTGCCGTTTTCCAACGGTGTAAATCGCTCCGTCAGGTACAAATTTTCATCACCGCCGTAAAGGCCCGTTTCCTCCTTAAAGTTCGTCGTCTCCACAACGAGAGTATCGCCTTCCCAGCGACCAACCGAATCCCCTAGCCATTTTTTGTTCGCTGAAGGGCCATGTTCGGCATTCATCCTGACGATGCGCGCGTCGTGCACCATCTCGAGCAAAATCATGACGTGGTCATCACTCTGCACGATACGCTTAAAGTTGTTGTACAAGCCTGGCAAGCTCGGTGGCCCGGCGCTGAA